>CAMLFV010000188.1 GCA_946479395.1 uncultured Flavobacterium sp.
TCACCAGGACCAAACGATTCAAAATATTTGTTTGATGAGTTTGTATCTTATATGAAAGAACAAAAAGGAGCTTAACGGCTTCTTTTTTTTTGTTGAGGCTAACCTTTTTATCTGATGATTGAATTATATTTGAAAGTAAAATTATTTTTATGAAATTTAATGGGGAAGCGCTTTCTAAGCGATTCAAAATTTATGATAAGAAAGGAAATGTTCTTGAATTGGATTTTTTTTATGCCATTTCTGGCTACGAATCAGGTTTTCATACAATACTTAAAAGTCCAAGTTTTGAAAATAATGATGGATATTGGGAAAGGTTTGGATATGGTTTCAATAACGAAGCTTTATTTAAATTGAGTTTATTATTTGATGAAAATAGTAATTTTTATCTTAAAAAGATTAATCCGATAGCTTGGGAACCTGAAGTTTTTGTGTTAGGAGGGATCGATGAATTTGGTAATTTTTATATTGGTATAAAAGCATTCAATGAAGAATTTGATAAAGTTTTATATTGGTTTCATTTAAGAAAACAAATTATTAATTTTTTTTCATTGCCTAATTTTCGTTCTTTTAATAATTTACTTAATTATGATGATGTGACTATTAATGAAAAAGTGTATACACCAGAACACATTAATAATCGTGTCGTTAAATTTAAAGAAACTAAAAATAATCCTCCTATAGATTATAAAAACATTATGGTCTTAGTAAATAATTTATTAATAGAATTGGTTATAGAGTCAAAAAATGATTTTAATTACGATTATTTTGATAGAGGTGAAAAGTTTCAGTTTTTTAGAGAAGCATTTGTTTATAGGTTAAATGATCTCTATGATTACGATTTCGAAAAGCTCCCTGAAATGATTCAAGTTGAGATAGAATTAATAATCAACCGATATTTTTATGAAACTATTATTGAAGATGATTATTAATAAATAAACCGACTCCAGGTCGGTTTATTTATTTTCTCTTTTTATATTTTACAAGAATGTATAACATAAAACAGAACTCAACAGATAAATCAATATCTATGTATAAGTTAAACACCATAATCTAAGTTTTAGATTAATAAATGGCGTCATCACGCATTCTTTTTGTGAGTGCAAGCGTATGTTGGTACAAAGATATATATAATATGTGTAAAATAAAATACTTTGTTTTTTGTATATTTATTGATACTTAAAATTTAAGTGTCATGGTTGTAAATGTAAAAGTGTCTTTTGTAAATGGTTGGTTTTCCTATAGAAGTATTAAGGTTTTTACTGATAATGTTTTTTGCACCAGCATAAATGCAAACGGAAATCACAATATTGAAATACCCGATGATACAAAAGAAATTAAATTTCAGTTAGGTACAATTTTTCCATATAAAGCTAATGTTTTTTTATCGTCTAATGATTATAAAGAAGAAAAAGTGTTTGTTGGATTACACCTTAATCACAGAGGAATGTTACTTTCATTATACGATAGCTTAAAGACTAATTATTTGCAAAGCAGAAAATTGTCACCTGAAGAATATAAGTTGTTTAATGAAAATATCAATCAGAAAGATTCAATCATATTAAGAAACTCAAAATCATCATTGCTGTTATTTTTAATTTCATTGATTATTTTGGTTTTTTCAGTTGTTCAGCAAAACAATGATTTAGCTCCATTTGCTTTTTTACTTAGCTTGTCAACCATGATTTCTACTTTGGTACACTTTAATGACAAAGTGATTGAAAAGTTAACTTTTAAAACAAGAGTATTTACGGCTATTGCTTCTTTTATTTTAAGTGCGTTGTTTTTAGAAAATAGTTTTCTGTACCTCCGTTTCATTATTGTTATGTTTACACTAATGTTATTTACGATTTATTTAAAAGAAGTACAAAACAAAGAAGTAAAGGTGTGAGTATAAAAAAAAACCTCGAATGAATCGAGGTTTCTTAAATTATTATTTTTGAAGATGTTCTACTTTCATAATTTCAAGTTTTATAACACCTCGTTTGGAAGATGGCCATTCAATAACATCACCTACTTTATAACCTACCATGGCAATTCCTTCATCAGATAAAATAGAAATTTTGTTTTTACTTGGTTTAGATTTTGTTGGGCCAACAAAAGTTACCGTTTTTTCTTGGTTTGTAGTATGGTCTTTATAAGTTACTATACTATTTACACAAACAATATCAGTAGGTAATTGCTTTCTTAAAACTTGTTGAGCATGTTTTAGTTCATTAATTAAAATTTCTTCTTCTTTTAAATTTGTCTTTCTTCTACGTAAATGGTCTTTAATTAAATCGTATGTACCAGTTGTTAAAATGATATTTGACATATTATTTTTTAATTTTTGTGTCTTTCATATATGATGCTATAATCAGACTCTTCACTAAATTAAGCTGCATACAACCTTATTTAATGATATCATCAAATACAAAAGAAAGTTATTGAATAAAATTAGTTATTTATAAAGATAGATCCCTGTCAGAGTCGTGACAGGGTTTAAGAAATGAACTCTTTAGAGCTTTGTAAGAAAATATCATCGTGCAAATAATACAATGAATCAAAAAGTCGATTCAACCGATTATCTTTAAAATAAAAGTTTGAAAACTTCATTTTCTTTAAATGATTTAGTTTTTACTAAAATACAACTCTTTGTGGTAAATAAAAAAACTTTAACCTATAATTAATTTTTGTTGAAAGAATATCTGCTTTTTTTTTATCAATCAAATAATTACATTTGCACCAACAAATTAAACAACACAATTAAAGATATGAGTACAATTGTAAAAATTCATGCACGTCAGATTTTAGATTCTCGTGGAAATCCAACGGTAGAGGTTGACGTAGTTACAGAAACAGGCGTTTTGGGTCGCGCGGCAGTTCCTTCAGGAGCATCAACAGGTGAGCACGAAGCAGTTGAATTACGCGATGGTGGTAAACACTGGATGGGAAAAGGCGTTTTAACGGCGGTTAAAAATGTTAATGAAGTAATTGCAGAAAATATTGTTGGTTTCAGTGTTTTTGAACAAAACGCGATCGATCAGACCATGATTGAATTAGATGGTACTCCAAATAAATCAAACCTTGGTGCAAATGCTATTTTAGGTGTTTCATTAGCGGTTGCAAAGGCGGCGGCTAACGAATTGGGAATGCCATTGTACCGCTACGTTGGTGGTGTTTCTGCAAATACGTTACCGGTTCCAATGATGAACATCATTAACGGTGGATCGCATTCTGATGCACCTATTGCTTTTCAGGAATTTATGATTATGCCGGTTTCTGCCGCTAATTTTACCGAAGCAATGCAAATGGGAACAGAGATTTTTCACAACTTGAAAAAAGTATTACACGATAGAAATTTAAGTACAGCAGTGGGTGATGAAGGTGGTTTTGCACCAAATTTAGCCGGCGGAACAGAAGATGCATTAGATTCTATTAAACTGGCTGTTGAAAAAGCTGGTTATGTTTTTGGAAAAGACATCATGATTGCGTTAGATTGTGCTGCATCGGAATTTTATGTTAACGGAAACTATGATTATACAAAATTTGAGGGTGAAAGCGGAGTAATCCGTACTTCTGAAGAACAAGCGGCTTATTTGGCTGAATTATGCGAAAAATATCCAATTATTTCAATAGAAGACGGTATGTACGAAGACGATTGGGCTGGTTGGAATTTATTAACGCAGAAAGTTGGAGATAAAGTTCAGTTAGTTGGCGATGATTTGTTTGTAACAAATGTTTCTCGTTTACAACGCGGAATTGCTGAAAATACAGCAAATTCGATCTTAATTAAAGTGAACCAAATTGGAACGTTAAGCGAAACGATTGCAGCTGTAAACATGGCACATAATGCAGGTTATACATCGGTTATGAGCCACCGTTCGGGCGAAACAGAAGATAACACCATTGCAGATTTGGCTGTAGCATTAAACTGCGGACAAATTAAAACAGGTTCTGCTTCTCGTTCAGATCGTATGAGTAAGTACAACCAGTTATTGCGTATCGAAGAAGAATTGGGATCAGTTGCTTACTACCCGCAAAATAAAGCTTTTAAAATAAAAAGATAATTTTTTTGAAGATTTAAAAAATGACGCTAAATGCGTCATTTTTTGTTTTTAGGGTGTTTTTTTTCTGATATGATAATGCAAGATGTTAAACTTTGAGAATATGAAAATAAAATCTTAAATTATTAAAAATAAAACTTCTTTATACCGATTGATTGTTGTATTAATAATAAGTATTTTCTATAATTAATAGGAATTATTTATATATTTACGCTTTACTAAGTGAAACATTTTTATTAAATTCGCTAAAAACAAAATAAAAAATAAACTAAAGATATATGTCAAAAACTGCAACTATAGCGATAGATGACAAAACGATTGACTTACCGGTTATCGTTGGAACAGAAAACGAAGTGGCTATCGATATTCAGAAGTTAAGAGATTTAACGGGTGCAATTACTTTAGACCCAGGATATAAAAATTCAGGTTCATGTAAAAGCGCCATTACTTTTTTAGATGGTGAAGAAGGAATTTTAAGATACCGTGGTTATTCAATTGAAGATTTAGCAGAAAAATCGAATTTTTTAGAAGTAGCTTATTTGGTTATTTTTGGTGAATTGCCCAAGAAAGAACAAATTGAAAAATTTGAAACTGATATACGTAAATATACATTAGTTAACGAAGAAATGAAAGGAATCATTGATGGTTTCCCTAAACATGCACACCCAATGGGTATTTTAGCATCGTTAACTTGTGCTTTAACAGCTTTTAACCCAAAAGTGGTTGACGTTGATAAAGAGAGCGATATGTACGAAGCAGTTTGTAAAATCATGGGTAAATTCTTAGTAGTTGCTACGTGGACTTACAGAAAGATTAACGGATATCCATTAAATTATTACGATAATACATTACCTTACGTAGATAACTTTTTACAGTTAATGTTTAAATTACCTACAGGTCCTTACAAAGTAAACCCGGTTGTTTTAAACGCAATTGACAAATTGTTTATTTTACACGCAGATCACGAACAAAACTGTTCAACATCTACAGTACGTATGGTAGGT
>CAMLFV010000189.1 GCA_946479395.1 uncultured Flavobacterium sp.
CATCTAACTGTCCGCCGAAATGTTTTGGCTTTCGATAGGTAATATCTAAAACAGACGACATTTTATCGCCGTATTTTGCTTGAAATCCACCCGATGAAAAATCTACTTTATCGGTCATTGAAGTATTTGTGAAACTCAATCCTTCCTGCTGACCAGATCGAATTAAAAATGGTCGATACACTTCTATTTCGTTTACATAAATAAGGTTTTCATCGTAATTTCCGCCACGAACCGCATATTGCGTTGAAAGTTCGTTGTTTGAATAAACTCCCGGAAGTGTTTTTAAAATATTTTCTACACCAGCATTTGCACCGGGAATTCTGCGGATAACATCGGGCGAAATAATGGTTGTACCTTCAAACCTCTGCTGTAAATTTTTATCGATAACCAATTCTGTCAGTTCTTCGGAATGTTCACTCAAACGAATATTCAACTCAAAAGACTGATTTTCTTTCAACGATTCGGTATAGGTTACTGATTGGTATCCAATTGACTGAAATTTTATAGTAACTTGATCTGACGGAGAAACTTCTAAAAAATAAAATCCATTGGCGTTTGTATAAACCTGCCTGTCTTGTGCCTGCACCAGCACATTTTGTACGGGAGAATCTTGTTCGTTTAATACAACACCCTTAATTTGAGCCGTTTGCGAGAACCCAAATGCAGAGATTATAAAAGCCGAAAAAACATATATGCTTTTGTTCAAAATATTTTATTTAGTTAACAACTATAGTTTGTTCAAATGTAGTATTATTTCCAACACGGTCGGTAACTTCTAATCGTAAAGTATTGGTGCCGGCTGTAAATTTTTTATCGCTTAATTTATGAATTAATTTCTTTGTTTTGTAATCGTAATCAAATAAAATCCATTCGTTATTTAAATATCCGTTGTAAGTATCAATTCCCGAAAGTTTGTCTTCAATTTCAAAAACCAAAACATCATCAGCCGTAAATTCACTTTGACTGCTTGTGAAACTAACAATGGGATCTTCTGTATCTTGCACCAATTTGTAGGTTCCGAGTTCTTTTGTACGAATTCTAAAATCGTTATCGCGTTTCCATGTATCAAAAAACTTAATCTTTTTCCCATCGGTTTTTCCTATGAAGGTTTTGTCTTTGTTAGGATAATCATCTGGAACAATCATTTTTATGCTGATATTTTTTTGAACCGGATATTCGTCTTTATGCAAAAAAATTGTGTTTTCGGCAAAATTCATTTTTAAATAAACGTCTTCAAAAAAAGTACGCGCATCCCATTCAACCGAAACATTTTTATCTTCAAACGCATAATCCTTTAAATAATCAATGTATTTACCTGCCGGTTTTGGTTTTTCAACCGTTTGATAATCGTAATACTTTATAGGAATACTTATGGTTTGCTTATTATCGTGTGCATCAAAAACTTCAATTTTAAAATTGAAATCTGAGTTTTCCTTAACATTTATATGTCCGTTATTCTTTTTTGTTTTGATTAAACTTAAAGGCAAATCGTTCACAATGAATAATTTTTGAATTCGATTTTCTGTCAGCTGATAATATTTGTAATCGATATACTGATTAAGATATTTAGATTCATCAAACGAAAATTCATCAAAAACAACCTCAAAATACTTCGATCCATTCAAATAAGTCACAATTTTATAGATTCCGTTTTTACCACGACTTCCATTTTGTGTATCGTGCGTATTAATCCCGAAACCAATTGTTCCTTTCGCCTGAATAGTTTCACTTATATACGCATTGTTTGCCTTGTTTAAAGCTACTTCGAAAAACGAATTTTCGTTATTAATTATTGTTTCGTCTGTTAACGGATACAAATAAACACCGTTAATAATTGCCTGTTCCGTATCGGTAATTTGTTCTTTTAATGATACGGCAATTGGGTTTAAAATGTGCTCGGTTTTGGTATCGCGAATTTCATAATGCAAGTGCGGTCCGCCAGATCCACCGGTGTTGCCAATATATCCTATAATATCACCTTTTTTCACAGGAAGTTCGTTTGCAAGCGGAAACAATTCCATTTCGAACTTTTTATTTTCGTAATGTTTCTCGTTCACATAAGTAGCAATTTTATCGCCATAAGCACTTAAATGTCCGTAAACCGTTGTATATCCATTGTTATGTTTTACGTAAAGTGCTTTTCCGTAACCAAAACTGCTTACCTTCAATCGATTTACAACTCCATCGGCAGGTGCATAAATAGGATCGCCAATTTTGTAATTTGCAGTAAAATCTACACCTGCGTGAAAATGATTCGGACGCAATTCGCCAAAACTGCCTGCAACTAGCAATGGAATTTTAATAGGAGCATCGAACTCTGGAATATTTTTTTGCTGTGCAAAGCAATTTAAACCAATCAACAACAAACAAATTAATCTGTAAATCATACTTAATTTTTTAATAAAGAAGAAGATAACAAAAATTTAATTATCTAATTTAAAAATACAGAATTAAATTAAAACAAATAAAGCGCGCATATTTCATTTTTTTTTTATTTTCGATGAAAGAATAGTAAATTTGTATAATTATTTAAGTGCTGAATAATGGAAAAACTAAGTGATATCACTTTATCGATTGAAACGAAGTTGAATAAATTGATACAGCATTTAGAAAAAGTTGTAAAAGAAAACGAACATTTAAAAAGTGAACTTTTACAATACCAAACACAGCAAACAATTTTGCAGCAAAAACATATTGAATTAGAAAAACAATATGACAATTTAAAAATGGCAAATGCGTTATTGGGCAGTGAAGATTTTAAAAAAGAAACAAAACTAAAGATAAATTCATTAGTTCGAGAAATAGATCATTGCATATCACAATTAACAAAAATAGATTAATTGTTTATGGAAAAATTAAAGATAAAAGTTTCTATTGCAGACAGGGTTTACCCTTTAACCGTTAATCCGGAACAAGAAGAAGGAATACGCGCTGCTGTTAAGAAAATAGAAGCAATGACTATACAACTTGAAGAAAATTTTGAAATGCGCGACAAGCAAGATGTTTTAGCCTTTTGTGCTTTACAGTTTGCATCGCAAGTAGAACAAAACAGAATACAAAACGAAGAAGGTTTAGATAATTCTAAAGAAAAACTAATTGAATTTAATAAAGGTTTAGATCATATTTTATTAAAATATCATATAAAATAACAGCTTTAATTTAAGGCTGAAAAATACTGCTCACATTAGCTACTGTTTGATAAACTCAACACTAACAAATTAAAATGGGTGAACCATTGCCACTAAAGCAAGCCATCTAGAATGGATCCTTGAACGGCAAGATAACTCAAAACTTGTTTTCTAGAGTTTATGCAACTCTTCTAATGTGGGCTTTTTTTATTAACTTTTTACACACTAATGGAAACAGTAATATTTATTATTTGCGCAATTATAGTGGGTGCGGGAATTGGTTTTGCAATTGCAAAATACCTTGAAAAAAACAACGCATCATCTATACTTAAAAACGCAAACAGCGAGGCCAAGGTAATTTTAAAAGACGCACGCGCAGAAGGAGAAACTATTAAAAAAGATAAAATTCTTCAGGCAAAAGAAAAGTTTATTGAGCTAAAAGCAGAACACGAACAAATCATTTTATCGAGAGATAAAAAAATGGCAGAAGCTGAAAAAAGAACCCGTGACAAAGAATCACAAGTTTCAAGCGAATTAAATCGTGCTAAAAAAGCAGCTGAAGAAAGCGAAAAAACAATTAAAGATTACGAAGTTAAATTAGAATCTTTAGAGAAAAAACAAGAAGAAACGGATAAGTTACACCGTGTTCAAGTTGAAAAATTAGAGCAAATTGCCGGTTTAACTGCAGATGAAGCGAAGTTGCAATTGGTTGACAGTTTAAAAGCTGAAGCCAAAACTCAGGCAATGGCTTATATTCAGGATACTGTTGAAGAAGCTAAAATGACGGCTCAGCAAGAAGCCCGTAAAATCATTATTAACACCATTCAACGTGTTGGTACGGAAGAAGCTATTGAGAACTGTGTATCTGTTTTTAATATTGAATCAGACGATGTAAAAGGACGTATTATTGGTCGTGAAGGTCGTAATATTCGTGCTTTAGAAGCGGCAACAGGTGTTGAAATTATTGTTGATGATACTCCTGAAGCGATTATTCTTTCATGTTTTGATCCGGTTAGAAGAGAAATTGCACGCTTGTCTTTACACAGATTAGTAACAGACGGACGTATTCACCCTGCAAGAATTGAAGAAGTTGTTGCTAAAACAGCAAAACAGATTGACGAAGAAATTGTTGAAACAGGAAAACGTACTGTTATTGATTTAGGTATTCACGGTTTACACCCAGAATTAATCAAGATGGTTGGGCGTATGAAATACCGTTCATCTTACGGACAAAACCTATTACATCACTCTCGTGAAGTTGCAAGACTTTGTGGTTTAATGGCTGCCGAATTAGGTTTAAACGTAAAACTAGCAAAACGTGCAGGTTTATTACACGATATTGGTAAAGTGCCTGATACAGAAAGTGATTTACCACACGCGTTATTAGGTATGCAGTTGGCAGAAAAACATGGTGAAAAACCAGAAGTTTGTAACGCAATTGGTGCTCACCACGATGAAATTGAAATGAATTCTTTATTATCTCCAATCATTCAGGTTTGTGATGCTATTTCTGGAGCAAGACCAGGTGCACGTAGACAAGTTTTAGATTCGTACATTCAACGTTTAAAAGATTTGGAAGATATTGCTTATGGTTTTGGCGGAGTTAAAAATGCTTACGCAATTCAGGCTGGTAGAGAACTTCGTGTTATTGTAGATTGTGAAAAAGTTTCAGATGAATTAGCATCTAACTTATCATTCCAGATTTCACAGAAAATTCAAACCGAAATGACCTATCCAGGTCAGGTTAAAATTACCGTGATCAGAGAAACAAGAGCAGTAAATATTGCTAAATAATATAATCAAGTTTATTACAAAAAAAACAGAGCTTAACGCTAGTCATGGTCGGAATAAAGTTCCGGCCATTTTTTATGCTTAAGTTTTGAACACT
>CAMLFV010000190.1 GCA_946479395.1 uncultured Flavobacterium sp.
TACCATCAACGCCATGGCATTTTCTTTGAATGAAGATAATTTTGGTAATTTGGTAGATCCTTTTAACGGAATGACCGCTTTAAACGATAAAATCATAAAAACGCCTTTGGATCCTGATGTTACATATTCTGATGATCCTTTGCGTATGATGCGCGCCATTCGCTTTGCAACACAGTTGAATTTTACAATAGAAGAGGAATCGTTAAATGCGATTACAAAAAATGCAGATCGAATAAAAATTATTTCGGGTGAACGAATTGTTGAAGAACTTAATAAGATTTTGTTGACCGAAAAACCGTCTGTTGGCTTTCTACTTTTATACAAAACCGGTTTGTTAGATTTGATTCTGCCTGAATTAACGGCGTTGAATAATGTGGAAGAAGTTGAAGGGCATACACACAAAAACAATTTTTACCATACGCTGGAAGTTGTTGATAATATTTGCCCAAATACCGACGATTTATGGTTACGTTGGGCTGCGTTGTTGCACGATATTGGCAAAGCTCCGACAAAAAAATTCAATAAAAAGAACGGTTGGACCTTTCATGGGCATGAGTTTTTAGGCAGCAAAATGGTAAAACGAATTTTTGAACGTTTGCACATGCCGTTAAACCAAAAAATGCGTTTTGTACAGAAAATGGTTGCAATGAGTTCGCGACCAATTGTAATTTCAGAAGATTTGGTAACCGATTCCGCTGTTCGTAGATTGGTTTTTGATGCAGGTGAAGATGTTGAAAATTTACTGACATTATGCGAGGCTGATATCACTACGAAAAATCAAAAGAAGTTTAAAAAGTATCATAACAATTTTAAAATTGTACGTCAAAAGATTGTCGAAGTAGAAGAACGCGATCATGTGCGTAATTTTCAACCGCCAATCACAGGCGAAGAAATTATGGAAATCTTCGACCTAAAACCTTCACGAGAAATCGGACAAATTAAAGATGCCATTAAAGAAGCTATTTTAGAGGGCGATATCGCGAATGATTACGCAGAAGCGTATCAATTTATGATGAAAAAGGCAGAAAAATTAGGTTTAAAACCGGTAAATCCAAAATTATAATTATGGAAAACAAAACATTTATCCGTTGGGCAAAAATTTCACTCGTTTTAATTTATTTGGTAATCATTGCTGGTGCAACTGTACGTATGACAGGTTCTGGTATGGGTTGTCCCGACTGGCCTAAATGTTTTGGTTACTACATACCGCCTACCCAGGTTGAAGAATTGCTTTGGAAACCTAACCACGAATACAACAAAGGGCAGGTTATCATTAAAAATAATTCGCTTTGGGTGGCAAATAGCAGTTTTACTACAAAAGATGTTTATAATCCGAGTGATTGGTCAGCGTACACCAAACACGATTATGCCGAGTTTAACCCTTACCACACTTGGGTTGAATACATTAACCGATTGTGTGGAGCCTTAGCCGGATTGTCATGTTTAATTTTGTTTGTGCTTTCTTTTAAATATTGGAAAACAAAAAAATCGGTTGTTTTGTGGGCGGGAATTGTTTTGTTTTTATTAGGATTTAATGCGTGGTTAGGTGCAACAGTAGTTTTTTCAGTATTAAATCCGGTTAAAATTACCACACACATGATTGCGGCATTATTGAATGTTGCCGCATTAATTTATCTGATTCATTTGGCAAGAATCAACAAAAAATATGTTGGGAAATACGAAGCTGTATTTCATATTTTTACTTGGGTAGCAATGCTTTTTTCGTTGATACAGATTGGATTGGGAACACAGGTTCGTCAGTTTATCGATGTTCAAACCAAAAGCGGAATTACCGATGTTTCGGTTTGGCTGGCAAACCCTGATGTTACTTTTTACATTCACAGAACCTTTTCTTTTGTGATATTTTTTGTAAACCTTTACCTATTTTTAAGAAATAAACGCCTTAATTTACGCAACACCAAAATGAACTGGATTATGCTTTTACTGATTTTAGAAATCATTACAGGAATATTGATGTACTACATACATTTTCCGTTTGGTACACAGGCTGCACATTTGGTTTTAGCAGCAGTAATGTATGGTTTACAGTTCGCAATTATCTTAGAAACCAGCAAAAATAATTTAAACACACATTCTCAGTAAAACATCCATAAAATCTTCCACCTATGAAAAAAGCAGTTGTATTTTTAGCGGTTATTCTCTTTAATTTTAATGGATTTTCTAACAATCCAAAGAAAGATCCAAAATTAGGTGGTTGGTATATGTATTTCGGAAATACAAAAATTGAAGATACTAAATGGAACATTAATTACGATGTTCAATACCGAAATTATGAGGTCGTTTCAGATTTAAACCAGTTGTTGATTCGTGGTTCTATTCAATACATGCTATACGACAATTTAACTTTGGGCACCGGTTATGCTTTTGTGAACACAGAGCAATACTTAAAACCCGATGTGCCTTTTATTGAAAACAGAATTTTTCAGGATGTACTTACCAACCAAAAAATTGCAACCGCTACTGTAAAACATCGTTTTAGATTTGAACAACGCTTTATAGAAAATCAGGATTTTAAATCAAGATTCAGATATCAGTTAGGATTAGATGTTCCGATTTATCAGAATACCGAAAAAAATCAGAGTTTGTATGCAAGTTTTTATAACGAACTTTTTATGAATACCGATGAAACTTCAAGAAAAACAAACGTTTTTGATAGAGATCGATTGTATTTTGGAGCGGGTTTTAAGTTCAATCAAAACTTAGGAGTTCAGGTTGGTTGGATGAATCAAATGCTTCAAAAAACATCACACCAGCAATTAATGTTTTCACTACATCATAATTTAAAGATATAAAAAGAAAAACGCTTTCATTACGAAAGCGTTTTGTCTTTATTACCTAATTTTTCTTTAATAACCGAATAAATAATCGGAAGAACCGATACCAAAATAATCAGCAACACTACTTTTGAAAAATTGTCTTTTATTAATGGAATATTTCCTAAAAAATATCCTGCCAAAGTAATACCGAAAACCCATATAAATCCACCGACAAAATTATAGGTTAAAAAGGTAGCGTAATTCATTCTGCCAATACCTGCTACAAACGGAGCCAACGTTCTTACAATTGGTACAAAACGAGCAATAACAATGGTTTTGCTGCCGTATTTCTCGTAAAAAGAATGTGTTTTATTAATATGTTCAATTGTAACCGGTTGTTTACCTAATATTTTAAAATTGATGATTCGCATACCAATTTGTTTACCAATAGAATAATTAACGGTATCGCCCAAAACAGCTGCTATGAACAATAAAATCATTACAAGCCAAACATTTAAACTTTCAGGGAATTGTGCTGCCAACATTCCGGTTGCAAACAATAACGAATCGCCCGGTAAAAAAGGCATAACCACCAAACCGGTTTCAACAAAAATAATTAAAAATAATATGGCATAAACCCAGACACCGTAATCTTGCAAGAAAACTTCCAAGTATTGATCAATGTGTAATATAAAATCGATTAATTCCATTTCAAAATCTTAAAAAAATACATAAAAAAAAGGCTTTCGCCTTAATTAAACTGTTGGTCCTTCCCATTCGTTCATTCCACCAACCAGGTTAAAAGTGTTTTCAAAACCTAACTGGCTCATCAATAAACACGTTTGTCCGCTGCGGTTTCCAGAACGGCAATAAACATAATAATTTTTAGATTTATCTAAATTTTCTAAAGCATTTAAAAAATCCTGTCCCTGATAAAAATCATGATGAACCGCTCCTGGAATTGCACCTTCGCTTACTTCATCTTCTGTACGAACATCTAATAAAACAGCGTTTTCATCATTCTGAAAATCGCTCCACCATTGTTCCTGTTGTAAATCCATTGTATAAGAATTTAAATTTTCTTCAAATATAATTAAATCCTTTTAAAATAAAGAAAACATCTTAATTTAGTGCTTTTAAAACTTCAAATAAATGTCATCACACCATATTGTACGCGACGATCAGGAACCTGCATTAATAATTGCCAATGGCGAAGCCTGTTCTATGGAATTACTCAACCAATTGTTGGAATGGAATCCGTTAGTTATTGTGTTAGATAGTGCCATTACACGTGTTTTGGAATTAGGAATTAAAGTTGATGTTTTAATTGGGGATTTTGACCGTGATTTTGATTACGAATATTACAAGAATTTGCAGTATCCCATTGAAATTGTAAAGTTAGCCGAGCAGGATTCATATGATATTGACAAGGCGATTAACTATTTGATTGACCGAAAAATACCTGCGGCAAATATTGTTTGGGCAACCGGTAGAAGAATGGATCATACTTTTACGAATATTACTAATTTGATTAAATATCAAGAAGTTATAAAATTAGTAATGATCGATGATTATTCTAAAATTTTTCCTTTACAAAAAAATTTCGTTAAATGGTATCCAAAAGAAGCTATTTTATCGTTGATTCCTGTTGGGACTGTTGATGGAATTTCGACAAAAAACTTGAAATACGAGCTTAAAAACGATTCATTAATTCTAGGATTTAAACCCGGAAGCAGTAATGAAGTTTTAACGGATGGTTTGGTTGAAATTACTTACGAAAACGGACATTTAATCCTTATGGAATGCAATGATTAAACCATAAAATCGGCGATTACTAAAGCAGCCATAGCTTCAACTATGGGTACCGCACGCGGTAGCACACAAGCATCGTGTCTGCCTTTACCTTTAATAACTTCCAATGTTCCATTAGTAGTTAACATTTCTTGCGGTTGCAACAATGTAGCGACCGGTTTAAAAGCAACATCAAAATAAATATCCATTCCGTTACTAATTCCACCTTGAATTCCGCCTGAAAAATTGGTTTTGGTAGATCCGTCTTCATTAAAATAATCGTTGTGTTGCGATCCAAACATTTTTGTTCCTTCAAAACCACTGCCAAAACTAAAGCCTTTACAAGCGTTGATAGACAACATTGCTTTTGCCAGATTAGCTTCTAACCGATCGAAAACCGGTTCGCCTAAACCAATCGGTACATTTTTTATCAAACAAG
>CAMLFV010000191.1 GCA_946479395.1 uncultured Flavobacterium sp.
TTGAATATAAAATATAAACTACAAATTCTTCCATATTAATAAAAATCAAAAAAGCTTCAGATTTCTCTGAAGCTTTTTTTAGTAGCGGGAACTGGACTCGAACCAGTGACCTTTGGGTTATGAGCCCAACGAGCTACCTACTGCTCTATCCCGCGCTATTGTGGTGCAAATGTAAGGCGACTTTTTGGAATACCCAAACTTTTTACAGAAAATTATAAAATTAGTGTGTTTCACTATTATTAAGTAACTTTGCAAATTATTACAGAAATTATGTCGCACAAAGCTGGTTTTATAAATATTATCGGAAATCCAAATGTAGGAAAATCAACCTTAATGAATGCTTTTATTGGTGAGCGTTTATCAATCATTACCTCTAAAGCGCAAACAACGCGCCACCGTATTTTCGGAATTGTAAATGGAGACGATTTTCAAATGGTTTTTTCGGATACACCCGGAATCATCAAACCTGCGTACGAATTGCAGACTTCGATGATGGATTTTGTAAAATCGGCATTTGAAGATGCAGACATTCTTCTGTATATGGTTGAAGTTGGCGAACGCGAATTAAAAGACGAAGCGTTTTTTAAAAAAATTACCCATGCAAAAGTTCCGGTTTTATTGTTGTTGAACAAGATCGACAAATCAAACCAAGAACATTTAGAAGAACAAGTTGCTTTGTGGAAAGAAAAAGTTCCTAATGCAGAAATTATTCCAATATCGGCACTAAACAATTTTAATGTTGATACCGTTTTTAACCGCATTTTAGAATTATTGCCAGAATCGCCACCTTATTACCCGAAAGATGCGTTAACCGACAAACCCGAACGTTTCTTTGTTAATGAAATTATCCGTGAGAAAATCCTTCTAAACTATCAAAAGGAAATTCCTTATTCGGTAGAAATCGAAACAGAAGAGTTTAAAGAAGAAGATAAAATTATTCACATTAAAGCGGTTATTATGGTAGAGCGTGACAGTCAAAAAGACATCATCATTGGTCATAAAGGAGCAGCTTTAAAGAAAGTAGGAATGGAATCGCGTGCCGAATTAGAGAAGTTTTTTGACAAGCAAGTTCATATAGAATTGTTTGTAAAAGTGAATAAAGACTGGCGAAATAATCAGTTCCAATTACGTCGTTTCGGGTATCAACAAAAATAAAATCACACTTTTTAAAAGTGAAGTAATATGAGCAACATTGTAGCAATTGTAGGAAGACCTAATGTAGGAAAGTCGACCTTTTTTAACCGTCTTATTCAAAGACGTGAAGCCATAGTAGATTCGGTAAGTGGTGTTACCCGTGATCGTAATTATGGAAAAAGTGAATGGAATGGAAAAGAATTCTCTGTTATTGATACAGGTGGATATATTAAAGGATCAGACGATATTTTTGAAGGCGAAATCCGCAAACAAGTAGAATTGGCGATTGATGAAGCCGATGCCATTGTGTTTTTGGTTGATGTTGAAGAAGGAATTACCCCAATGGATAACGAAGTGGCGAAACTGCTGCGTAAAGTTACCAAACCGGTTTTATTGGTTGTAAATAAAGTTGATAACGCAAAACGCGAACAAGATGCTTTTGAATTTTACAATTTAGGTTTAGGCGAATACGTGACCATGTCTGGAATGAGTGGTTCAGGAACGGGTGAAGTTTTAGATAAAATTGTTGAAATTTTACCTGAGTTACCAGAAGTTGAAGAAGTAAAAGACGAATTGCCTCGTTTTGCAGTTGTTGGTCGTCCAAACGCTGGAAAATCGAGCTTTATTAATGCCTTGATTGGCGAAGATCGATTTGTGGTGACCGATATTGCAGGAACAACGCGCGATGCGATCGACACAAAATACAACCGTTTTGGTTTTGAATTTAATTTGGTTGATACAGCCGGTATCCGCAGAAAAGCAAAGGTAAAAGACGATTTAGAGTTTTATTCGGTAATGCGTTCGGTACGTGCTATTGAACATGCCGATGTTTGTATTTTGGTTATTGATGCTACCCGTGGATTTGAAGGTCAGGATCAGAATATTTTTTGGTTGGCAGAAAAAAACCGCAAGGGAATTGTAATATTGGTTAACAAATGGGATTTGGTTGAAAAAGATACTATGACCTCTCACGATTACGAGAAAAAAATCCGCGAAGAAATCGCTCCGTTTACCGATGTGCCTATTCTTTTTGTATCGGCATTAACCAAACAACGTTTGTTAAAAGCGTTAGAAACAGCCGTAGAAGTTTATGAAAACCGTAAGCAACGTATTTCAACATCGAAATTTAACGAAACCATGTTGCCGATCATTGAACACAATCCGCCACCGGCAATTAAAGGTAAATACATTAAAATTAAATACTGTATGCAGTTGCCAACTCCTGTACCGCAGTTTGTGTTTTTTGCCAATTTGCCACAATACATTAAAGATCCGTACAAGCGTTATGTGGAAAACAAATTACGCGAGATTTATAATTTTGAAGGAGTGCCAATTGAGATTTACTTCCGCCAGAAATAATTACAAAAGGAAAGATTTACGTCTTTCCTTTTTTTTGTATTTTTAAATCGATTAAAAACACATTATGCGTTCCATCTACTTTAAAATATTTTCCTTCATCATCTCGTTATATTTGATTTTATGCTTAATAATGTATTTTAATCAGGAGAGTTTTATTTTTCATCCATTAAAAATCAACAAAGAAACCAACTACATTTATTCTGAAAATTTTAAAGAAATTAACTTAAAAACAAGTGATAACGTTACAATAAACAATCTGTATTTTGAAACCGAAAATCCAAAAGGAGTTGTTTATTTTCTTCATGGTAATGCCGGAAATTTATCAACTTGGGGAAATATCGCACCAATTTATTTAGATTTGGGATACAATGTTTTTATTACTGATTACAGAGGTTTTGGTAAAAGCGAAGGAAACATTTCAGATCAAAATCAATTATTTTCAGACGCACAATTAGGCTACGATTTTCTGAAAAAAGAGTTTAACGAAGATCAAATCATTATTGTAGGATATTCTGTAGGAACCGGCATTGCATCTTATCTGGCATCAGCAAACAATCCACAAAAACTGATTCTGCAAGCGCCGTATTTCAATTTAAAAAACGAAATGAAATCACGATTCCCATTTCTTCCAACGTTCATCTTAAAATATCCATTCGAAAATAATTTGCATCTATTAAAAGTTAAAAGCTCGATTTTCATTTTTCATGGCGATAAAGATTATGTTATTTCACACCAAAATTCGTTGAAATTACAATCACTTTTAAAAGAAAATGATTCTGTTTTTATCTTAAAAAATCAAAATCATGTTGGTATCAACGACAATGCTGAATATCAGAAAAACCTCATCAAAATACTGAATGATTCTATTTAAAATCCAACTACATTTTTCAATTAAATAAATCGGTATTTAATCATTCTTAATTTGCTTCAAAAAAACCTTATTTTTATTTGTTTTAAATAAGAATAAAAGTACTTTTGCATCAAATTTTTAAAAGATGAAAAAATTACTACTAATTCTTCCTGCGGTTACTGTTGCTTTTGAAGCACGTGCTCAAGAAACCGATTCTATAAAATCAGACAATTTAGATGAATTAATCATTGAAGCTTATATTCAAAAAAGTGTAAATTCATCGAATAAAATGCCTTTAAAAGACATTGAAAATCCGCAGGTTTATAACGTAATCAACAAAAATATTTTAAAAGAACAAGTAATAACCACTTTTAGCGATGCTATGAGAAATGCTACCGGTGTTTCGCGTTTATGGGAATCTACAGGTCGCGGAAGTGATGGTGCAGAGTTTTATAGCATGCGCGGTTTTTCAACACAACCACGCTTATTAAACGGCATGCCAAGTTTTAGTAACGGTAGTTTAGATCCTGCAAATATAGAAAGCATCGAAGTTATTAAAGGACCATCGGGAACTATGTATGGTGGAAATTTAGTATCGTACGGTGGTTTAATTAATATTACCACTAAAAAACCTTACGAAACTTTTGGAGGCGAAATGGGTTATACCAACGGATCGTACGGATTAAACCGTGTTACTGCCGATATTAACACGCCGCTTAACAAACAAACATCTTTTCGATTAAATACGGCATACCAATACCGCAATTCATTTCAGGATGCAGGTTTTAGCAAATCGTTATTTTTTGCGCCATCGTTAAAATTTGTAGCGAACGATCGTTTAACGTTCTTTGTCAATACAGAATTTAAAAGTTCTGAAGCTGCCAATGCACCTATGATCTTTTTAAGCCGATACAGTCCGTTATCGTTTCAATCGATGGATTTATTCGAACAGAACTATAAAAAATCATACACCAGCAACGATTTAACCATAAAAAACCCAACGTTCAACTTACAAGCGTATGCGGTGTACCAAATTTCTGAAAATTGGACATCGACCACTATTCTGTCTAAAACCAACGCCAAAACAAGCGGTTACTACCATTATTTATGGGATTCTGCCAACGGAGATGAGTTTACGCGTTTTATAACAAAAGGCGAAGCAGAAACAAACGCAACGGGTATTCAACAAAATTTTGTAGGCACTTACAATATTGGATCGGTTAAAAATAAATTGGTTGCCGGTTTAGATTATTATCAAAGAAACTTTGCATCAGGAGGAACTGGTTGGGCTTCGTTTGGAACGGTTTCTTTAGTCAATCAAACAGATACTATGCCAGATGCAAATAATGAAATGCAACAAACAATGTTAACTACACCACATGTTGATGCCGCTTTATTAGGAACATCGCAAGCATTACAATCGGCAGAAACAAAAATTTACAGTGCGTATGCATCAAACGTAATTGAATTTTTACCGAATTTATCGGCAATGATTAGTTTACGCGCCGACCATTTTACCGGACAACCAACAGCATATTCAACTGAAAAAATAAAAAACCAAACAACTTTTTCTCCTAAATTCGGGGTGGTTTATCAGCCAATTCTAAATAAGTTATCGGTTTTTGGTAACTATATGAAC
>CAMLFV010000192.1 GCA_946479395.1 uncultured Flavobacterium sp.
AAATTAGAGGAAACAAAAAGTACTTTTTTATCATATTTTAATTACTTATATTTAATTTTCTAAAATTATAAAAAAAATGTAAGCCGATAGAATTATCGCTTTATATTTAATCATTTCTAATACATTTTTACAGACAAAAAAACAATTACTATTAAATTAGTTTACAACATATACCAAATGAAAACATTTATTAGCGATATTTCTGGAAAAGAGTTTCCTATTGATGAAATGGTTAAAGCAAAAACCATTCGAAAGTCTATTTTTGATTTTATAAAACAAAAACATAGCTTGTTTGATGAAAATGCGAAACTATCAATTGATGAATTGAATTTTTACCGACAAAGATTTATTTCAGAAAAACTTGTAAGCGAAGTCGGTGAATTAAACGATTTAAAAAAGCAAGTTGTTGATTCTATTTCTAAATCGGAATTAATTAGCGATGAATCATTAAAAAGCGACACGAAAAAAGATACTATTGGAGAAAAAATAGCTGATAAAGTTGCCGATTTTGGCGGAAGTTGGACTTTTATTTTATCGTTCGTTTTTTTTCTATTACTATGGGTTGGAGTAAATACTTTTATTTTTATGAATAAAGGTTTTGATCCGTATCCGTTTATACTTTTAAATTTAATTCTATCGTGTGTTGCAGCTTTGCAGGCTCCAATAATTATGATGTCGCAAAACCGACAAGAAGCGAAAGACCGCGAACGTGCCAAGAATGATTACATGGTAAATTTAAAATCGGAATTAGAAATTAGAATTCTTCATGAAAAAATAGATCATTTAATAATGCACCAACAACAAGAATTAATGGAAATACAAAAAGTTCAAACCGAATTAATGCACACTATTTTAGAAGAAATAAAGAAAGACAAAAAGTAGTAAAAACAAAAAAAACTCATCTTTACGATGAGTTTTCTTTTAACTATATAACTAAATAAAAAAACTACAAAATTAGCATGGCATCACCATACGAATAAAATTTATATCCTTCTTTAACAGCTTCGTCATACGCTTTCATCATTAAATCGTGACCTGTAAAAGCAGAAATCATCATTAATAACGTTGATTTTGGCATGTGGAAGTTTGTAATCATACAATCTGCAATGCTAAAATCGTAAGGAGGAAAAATGAATTTGTTTGTCCAACCTTCGTACGGATTTAATGTATGGTTTGATGACACAGAACTTTCCAATGCTCGCATTGAAGTTGTTCCAACAGCACAAATTTTATTCTTGTTTGCTTTTGCTTTGTTAACAACATCACACGCTTCTTGAGTAATAATTAACTCTTCAGAATCCATTTTGTGTTTAGATAAATCTTCAACCTCAACCGGATTAAAAGTTCCTAAACCAATATGTAGGGTGATTTTAGCAAAATCTACACCTTTAATTTCCAAACGTTTTAATAAGTGTTTAGAAAAGTGCAAACCTGCAGTTGGTGCTGCAACAGCACCTTCTTCGGTAGCATAAATTGTTTGGTAACGATCTTCGTCTTCCGGCGTAACTTCGCGGTTAATATATTTAGGAATCGGTGTTTCACCCAACTCGCGTAATTTTAAACGAAATTCTTCGTAAGATCCATCATACAAAAAGCGTAACGTACGCCCGCGTGATGTAGTGTTATCAATAACTTCGGCAACCAAAGAATCATCGTCACCAAAATATAATTTATTACCAATACGAATTTTTCTTGCAGGATCTACCAAAACATCCCATAAACGCTGTTCTGAATTTAGTTCGCGCAATAAAAAAACCTCGATACGGGCACCGGTTTTTTCTTTATTACCATACAAACGTGCAGGAAAAACTTTGGTGTTGTTCAACACCATCACATCGCCTTCATCGAAATAATCTATTAAATCTTTAAAAAACTTGTGTTCTATTGTACCTGTTTTGCGGTTAACTACCATTAAACGAGATTCATCTCGATTTTCTGCAGGAAATTCTGCTAATAGTTCGTTTGGTAAATTAAAATTAAAATTTGATAACTTCATACTAAATAAAGATCCATTAAATTGTTTTTCTTAATCAAAAAATTAAGCTTGCAAATATACGATTTGAAAACAGGGGTTGTCAAGTAAATAACTGTTTATTTTAAAATTAAAATCACAAACAATTAAATATCAACAACTTAAATAAATATTCAATAATTTTAAATCGTCCCAAAAGTTGGGATACGATTTAGAAACCACTTCGGCATTTTTTATTACTAAAGATTGTTTTAAAACCAAAGACGCAAATGCCATTGCCATTCTGTGGTCTTGATAAGTTTCAATAGCAATAGTTTCATTTTGAAAATCAACCGAATTATTCAACTGAATTGAATCAGAAGAAATTGAAACCTCAGCTCCAAATTTTTCTAATTCGTTTTTCAAAGCTTGTAAACGATCGGTTTCTTTGATTTTTAAGGTATGCAATCCCGTTAAATCGCAGGTAATTTTCAAGCCTAAACAAGTAACAATAATGGTTTGTGCAATATCGGGGGCATTGTTTAAATTAAGATTTATATTTTTTATTGATGGATTGTCAACTTTTTTAAGGATAATTTTATTGTCTGTAAATGTAGTTTGAACTCCGAAATTTTGATAAATTTCTGCCAATACCACATCGCCCTGCAAACTGTTTTGTTTAAAATATCCCAAAATAATTTCAGTATCGATTTTTGATAAGGCTATTAAACTGTAAAAATACGATACCGAAGACCAATCTGATTCTATCACAAATGTATCGTTTGTGAGTTCTTTTGTATGCGGAATTTTTATGATGTTGTTTTCAAATTCGGCTTTAACTCCTAATGATTGTAAAACCGAAAGCGTCATTCTTATGTAAGGAATTGATGTAATTTTGCCTTGTAATTGAATTTCTAGTCCGTTTAATAAGCTAGATCCTACCAACATTAGTGATGTAATGTATTGGCTGCTTACATTGGCATCAATCAAAACCTTATTGCCTTGGATTTTTTTACCGATGATTTTTATCGGCGGAAAACCCTCTTGGTTTAAATACGAAATATCACTTCCTAACTGATTCAAAGCATCAACCAAAATTTTAATTGGTCGTTCGTGCATTCGGTTCGATCCAGAAATAACAACTTCCAATCCTTCTTGAATTGCAAAAAACGATGTTAAAAACCGCATAGCTGTACCGGTGTGATGCACATTGATACGCCTTGATTTTCCAACGGATTGCAAAGCATTTTTCATGACTTCGGAATCATCGGAATTCGATGCGTTTTCAATTTTCAAATTCGGATATAATGCCTGAAGTAAAAGCAAACGGTTGGTTTCGGATTTTGATCCCGAAATGATGATTTCCTGATTGTTTTTTAGTTCGCTTTTATTCAGCAAGATATCGCTCATAGTGTTTAGTCGCTTAATTTGGAATCAAAATTACTAAACATTATAAAAAAATCGGGCGAATGTGCCCGATTTTCATTTTTTATTTTCTGTAAATTAGAAGTTTTTAGAAATACCGATGTTTACAGTTTTTCCAAAATTAAAATCGAAACCAGATGATTTAACTTCAGGTGTAGTATCGGTTTTAAGAGAACCATAATTAATTCCTCCGATAGAAAAGTTTAAACCAAAGCTGTTTTTCATATTAATAAACAAAGCCGGAGTTATACCTGCATAAAATCCGTTAGATTTTACAGATGTAGTTGGTAAACCAGTCATTGTAGTCTCTGCTTTTAGAGTTTGATATCCTGCCGAAACATCAGCAAAAACTGAAAATAATTCACTTAAAGGTTTTGAATAACGGTAAAATGCCCCAATTTTTAAACCGTTTGTTTTGTATTCGGTTGTACCTTGCTATTCTTTTGATCCTAAAATTGAAGTTTGTAAACCAACAGTCATATTTTCATTAAACTGATAACCAACCGTTGGAGAAAATTCAAAAGAGTTTGATTTGTTATCTCCTACTTTGTCAGAAGAAAATCCAACATTACCGCCTACTAAAATAGTTCCTTCTTGCGCATTTGCCATACCTGTAATAGCAAGTGCCAACATTAACATCATTTTTTTCATTACTTTTTTTCTTTAAATTTTGTGCAAATTTATTCGCTTTTTTAAAAAAGCGGCTATTTTTTAGCGTTTAGGGTGTAAAATAGCATGTTTATAGTATTTCTCACTCTAAACTAAATCTGCTTTCAAAGAAAAAAAATGCTTTATTTTAGTTTTTCGTTGTTATGATGACGATCGTGATCGCGGTTGGTTTTTAAGTCCATTTTTTTATCGAAGGCTTCCTGTAAGTTTACTCCCGTTTGGTTTGCAAGGCATAAAACCACAAAAACAACATCGGCTAATTCTTCGCCCAAATCTTTGTTTTTGTCGCTTTCTTTTTCAGACTGTTCGCCATATCTGCGGGCAATAATACGAGCCACCTCTCCTACTTCTTCAGTAAGCTGAGCCATATTTGTTAATTCGTTAAAATAGCGAACACCGTGTTCTTTTATCCAATTATCAACATCTAGTTGTGCGTTTTTAATATCCATTATATTTTTTTATTTTTTTGAGAAATCCATCTTTTCATATTTCTGATGATGAAATAGTCAAAAACTGACATTCCCAACATCCAAATAATAACAAACTTCCAATCGATTGATGAATTTCCAAAGTAGCTCACTAAAATTCCAGCTATAAAATATATGATCAATGCCCCAATTATATAACTTATACGTTCTTTCATCTTTTAAAAATTTTAGGTTTGATAAATTGATCAAACAACATGATTAGTAATATAAAGATAATAAATTTACCTATTAAATTGTACCAGCATAATTCTTCGCCGTTTAGGGCACATTGTATTTCGTTGTAACTCATTAAAAACGAAATTACAACATATATTAAGGTATATAAAAGGATTTTTTTTAGCATTATATTTTCTTTAGAACTATTCTTTCGTCTTTAAACTTAATTACTTCTTCAAAAATTCTTTTTTGGAATCGCGATATGTGCTCACCATTTTCAGT
>CAMLFV010000193.1 GCA_946479395.1 uncultured Flavobacterium sp.
CCTACACACCTTGCGGCACCAGATCCTAAGTCTGGCGTGTCTACCAATTTCACCACACCCGCGGCTTGGGAAGAACTTTATTGTTCTTGTAAGACGGTGCAAATATACAAATGCTTTTTTATTCTGCAACAAAATTTCATTAAATTTTTATCATTATATTTGTTCTAATCATTAGAAATCATTCAAATTATATAATGGAAATAATAAAAAATTACGTTCAACAAAACAAGGAACGTTTTATTAATGAGCTAATTGACTTGTTAAAAATTCCTTCGGTAAGTGCCGACAGTGCCTACTCTCAAGATGTTTTAAATACTGCCTATAAGGTAAAAGAATTTTTAGAAAAAGCGGGTTGCGATAAAGTAGAAATCTGTGAAACTCCGGGTTACCCTATCGTTTATGGCGAAAAACACATTAATGACAACTTACCAACTGTTTTGGTTTACGGACATTACGATGTTCAACCGGCAGATCCTATCGAATTATGGGATTCTCCGCCTTTTGAACCGGTTATTAAGAAAACCGAATTACACCCAGACGGAGCAATTTTTGCGCGTGGTGCTTGTGATGATAAAGGTCAGATGTTTATGCACGTTAAAGCGTTGGAATTAATGATGCAAACCGATACGTTGCCTTGTAATGTTAAGTTTATGATTGAGGGCGAAGAAGAAGTTGGATCGGCATCTTTGGCTTGGTTTGTTGAAAGAAATCAAGAAAAATTAAAGAACGATGTTATTTTGATTTCTGATACCGGAATGATTTCTAACACACAACCATCAATCACTACAGGTTTACGTGGTTTAAGTTATGTTGAAGTAGAAGTTACGGGTCCAAACCGTGATCTACATTCAGGTTTATATGGTGGTGCTGTTGCCAACCCAATTAATATTCTTGCACAAATGATTGCTTCGTTACACGACGAAAATAATCATATTACTATTCCTGGTTTCTATGATAAGGTAGAAGAATTATCAAAAGAAGAACGCGATGAAATGGGCAAACGTCCTTTTTCGTTAGACGATTATAAAAAAGCATTGGATATTAACGAAATTCATGGCGAAGCTGGTTATACCACTAACGAAAGAAATTCAATTCGTCCAACGTTAGACGTTAACGGAATTTGGGGCGGATATACGGGCGAAGGTGCAAAAACGGTTATAGCATCTAAAGCATTTGCAAAAATTTCAATGCGTTTGGTTCCAAATCAAGATTGGGAAGAAATTACCGAATTATTTAAAAAACATTTTGAAAGCATTGCACCGGCATCGGTTAAAGTTGTTGTAAAACCACATCATGGCGGACAAGGTTATGTTACACCTATTGATTCTGTTGGATATCAGGCAGCATCAAAAGCTTACACTGATTCTTTCGGCGTAACGCCAATTCCGGTTCGTTCAGGAGGGTCAATTCCAATTGTAGCTTTATTCGAAAAAGAATTAAAATCTAAAACCATCATGATGGGGTTTGGCTTGGATTCTGACGCGATACACTCGCCAAACGAGCATTACGGTATTTTCAATTACCTAAAAGGTATTGAGACTATTCCGTTGTTTTACAAGTATTTTACAGAAATGTCTAAATAAATCCATAAAAAAAAACCACTTCAATGAAGTGGTTTTTTTATGTAAAACTTAAATTATTTTGCAGCTTGTACAGTATCTTGTGCAACTGTTTCTGCTGGTTGCTCTGCAGCTGGTGCAGTAGCCGTGGCAGTTGTATCTTGTTTAACAACTAATGGTTGTTCTGGTTCTAATTCATTTTCTATTACTACAGCTGGTGTTCCTTTCGAAGGTTTTGCATCAATCGTGGAATTACCACAGCTTCTGTATAAAAAGAAAATAAGCACTACACCTAACATTAAAGGAATTAAACTGTATTTAAACGCATTTCCGCTTTTGTCTTGACCGTTATGACTCATAATATATTATAGTTATTTAGTATTCTATGTGATAAACAGCGCAAATATACTATCTTTTTTCAGCATATTTTATTAGTTCGACTAAAATATTAACCGAAAAATAAAAAAAGCAACATTTAAAATGTTGCTTTCTTTTACTAATTTCTTATACTTAATGCTACTTTTCTATCGGTAAGTCTTAATTCTTCTGATGCATCAGCCGGGTGAACTGCAAATTCAGATCCATATCCTTCGGCCCCCACAACTTGTTTACCTAAACCTTTATCGTCTAAAAACTTTTTAACAGCCATAGCGCGGTCTGTTGAAACCTTTTTATTTACAGCCTCGTCACCGGTTTTATCGGTATAACCACCAATTTTCACTTTAACTTCGGGATATGCCGTTAAAATTTGCGCAATGTTGTCTAACTGCTTTTGCGATTCTGGTAACACATTTGCCGTTCCATGTTCAAAATTTAAATCATCGAAATTGAACCACTTTTCTTTCAATTGATCTTCGGTCATGGTTTTGTATTCGCCTTTATTTAAAAAAGCCACCATTTGATCTTCAATTCCATCACTGTAAGCATTCAGTTTTACCTGATCATTCACCACAATTTCTTTTGTTGTACGGGTTGTAGTTACCGTGGTTGAGGTATCGTTTTGAATGGTATCTTTAACAACCGATTCTTCTATTGTAACTTCTTGGTTACAACCGCGGTACAAAAGGAAAATCAGCACAATTCCCAAAAGCAGCGGAATTAAAATGTATTTCAACATGTTCCCGCTTTTGTCGTTTCGTGGATCTGTATAAGGTGATTCGTTGGTTTTAAACTGATCTTTCTCGTTATTGTTCACCACATTGTTAATCACGGCATCGGCATGTTCGCGTTCTTCCATGCGCACGGCAGTTGGCTGATTAATTGTAGAATCAACAGCACCTAACGATCCAAAACCAACAGGAATCATAGACTTTAACGACGTAAGGTTGTTTGTAAGCACACCATTTATTGTGGTAAGATCGAAATTGGCATCCAAACCTTTAAAATAATCGATAATTCCTAAAAAAGCGGTTTTTAATACGGTATGTGCCGATGTTTGCGAAATGTTTGAAAAAGCCGAAATTCTTTCAACAAATTCCTGCTTATCTGCACCTAAAAAATCGTCTAAATAAGAAACTGTTTTTTCTAATTTAAATTCGAATTCATTTACAGAATCTGCAAAAACATTCTGAATTTCACTAAACATAGGTCTTAAATACGCATCGCCTTTGTGATGCATCTTTAAAAGTAGCGCCGGAATGGCAACATCAAAAGCATTGTTTATTGATGCTTCTGTTTCATTTGTACTAACTGCCAAACTTGAAATAAAGTCGGGCGAAATGTACTGTTTGATCTGATTTACTAACGGATTTTCCATAACAATTTGAATTTTCTTTTCTTAAAGATACAGCTTTATTTGGTTAAAATTCAAATTGTTAACATTAAAAAAATCTATTTATTTTTCTGTTCGATCCACAAACTCATATACTTTGTAGCTTGTAAACCATTCTGCCACAATATTTTTTGAATGAATAAATTGTTTCTGTGAAGTTCGATATTTTCATAAATTTTCAAAACAGCATCTTTCAAAACACCGCTCCAAATTTCTGCAGAAAACTCATTTTTCAGTATTTCAAAACCGTTTGTTACTGCTCTATTCCATTCCGTTTCATCATTGTACAACTTGCAAACAGCATCGACAAAATCGGTTTCGTTTTCTGCAATAAATCCACTCCAATTTTCAAAACACATTCCTTCGGCTCCGATTTTTGATGTTACGTTGGGCAAGCTGTTTCTAAATCCATCAATAAACTTACCTTTTAAACCTGCACCAAACGGAATAGGCGCAACCAGAACTCGATATTTTTGCATGATTTCATTCACATCATCGGCTTTTCCTTTAATGATGAAACCATCGTTTGCATTGTTAAGCTGTAATACTTTTTGCGATGCGTACGCGCCATAAATGTGAATCTGCGTATTTGGCAAGCGTTTTTTGATCGATGACCATATCTTTTTTAGCTGAAGTACCGTTTGATAATTTGGTTCATGAATGAAATTTCCAATAAAAATAAAATCTTTCCGACTACTGAAATTTGGCAGCTTTTCTTTTGTTTCGTTAGAAATTTCGTTTTCAATAAATGGCAGATATAACAATTGTTTTGAAGGAATATTAAAATGATTAATCAACAAATCATATTCGAATTTTGAAATGATGATCGATAAATCAGATCGATAAATTGACGATAATTCCCTGTAACAATCTGGTGTATCATAATTAACTTCAGCCTTCGCTTTAAAAGCTGTTGTTCGAGCTCTGCGGACAAAATGTAAATCTTCGGTATCTAAAACCGATACAATGTTTGGAAAAAGCTGTTTTACGCGCCAGCTAAATTGTTCTTCGGTAATAAATCGGTCGTAAACAACAACATCTGGAATTAGATCGGCAATAAAATCATTAAACGACGAATCGTTTAGAACAATATTGTGCGAAAAAACATTCAACTCGTGCAACGGATGAGAAGATTCCGATTTTGAAGCAGCACAGGCAAAATGAATATCGTTTGATATTTTCTTCAATTCATCAATCAACTGCAACATGCGCCAACCCGCCGCCGATGAATTAGGTTCTGGCCAAACTAAACCAATTATTAAAACACGTAATTTCATAAAGCAAATATCGAAGTAAAATGTAAAAGATACTAACTGTGCAATTAATTTGTAAATTTGCAAAAATTAAGGTTTATGTTAGGACTTAAATTGTTAACCGATCCTCGTTGGGCAAATATTGCCGAAAGTAATATTGAAGAAATTTTGACTGATCATGCGTGGTGCGAGCAAAAAGCCGCTACAAATGCCATTACCATTATAACTTATAATTCGGAACACGAAGATTTGGTTACATCAATGACCGAAATTGCCATTGAAGAAATGGAGCATTTTAAAATGGTTCATGATATTATTAAACAACGTGGTTTCACTTTGGGTCGCGAAAGAAAAGACGATTACGTTAACCAGCTTTATAAGTTTAT
>CAMLFV010000194.1 GCA_946479395.1 uncultured Flavobacterium sp.
TTTTATCTTATTTTATTCAAATTTATAACTTTGCAAACATAGGAGATGCACAGATTTTTCTTATTAGTTATGAAAAAATACATCATTATCTAAATGCGCGCTTAAAGTGTATATTTGTGAATCTGTGGTGAAATATCTGAATTGTATTCAAATATAATTAGTCCAATAGATATAAATAATCAATCCCATATTTCTTGGAAATTTTTTCGCCGCTTACTTTTCGCATATCCGCATTGGGATTGTCTGTAAAATTTGGTAGAGGAGAAAGTACTAATTTGTTTGCTTCCTGCGTATAAAAATCTCTTCGATTTAAATTAACAGGAGCTACGATGTTAAAAACATCATTTGGAATTTCGTTTTCGATGATCTTTTCTACAAATCGAATAATATCATTTCTATGAACCATATTAACCGGATTGTTCGCGTCGTCAACGTTTTCTCTTTTTACGATAAAATGAACCGGGTGACGATCTTCGCCTATTAATCCACCCAAACGAAGAATGGTAGTATTAAAATTTTTGTTATTTAAAAGCAGGTTTTCAATTTCAAAAATTTGCTGATCCATTTCAGAAACCGGAACAATAGGCGTTTCTTCATTCACATTTCCTTCCAAAGAAAGATAAACCGTTGTAGAACTTGTGTAAATAACATTTTTAATACCGTGTTTTTCTATAAACGGAATAACCGCTTTTATTTTATCTACATAATTATCTTCAACCTGTTGCGTTCGCCCCGGAGGAATTGTGATAATAAGGATATCGGTATCAGTTAATAAGTTATCAAGATTCTCTGTATCGGGATTTGAACCTACATTTACAATAAAACTCTCTATTCCATTTTCGTTAAAAAACGAAATTTTTTCAGGAGTTGTTGTAGAAACTTTTAATTGATGTCCGTTTGATTTTAATTGCAATGCCAGCGGATTTCCCAACCAACCTGCACCCAATATGCTGATGTTTTTCATAGATGATGTTAAAGCTTGTTAACCGTTTGACGAATAGCAACCAATTTTTCCATCAACGGTTCAAAATGATCTAAATGCAGCATATTTGCACCATCACTTTTAGCATTTGCAGGATCAAAATGTGTTTCAATAAAAATTCCGTCTACGCCAACTGCAATTCCAGCTTTTGCAACTGTTTCAATTAAATCGGGTCTTCCACCGGTTACACCACTTGCTTGGTTTGGTTGTTGCAGTGAATGCGTAATATCTAAAACCGTAGTTGCATAGTTTTTCATCGTAGGAATTCCACGGTAATCAACAATCATATCCTGATAACCGAACATGGTTCCGCGATCGGTAACCATTACGTTTTCATTTTCGCAATCCAACACTTTTTGTACAGCGTGTTTCATACTTTCAGGACTCATAAATTGTCCTTTCTTTAAATTGACCGTTTTACCCGTTTTAGCAGCAGCCACAACCAAATCGGTCTGGCGTACCAAAAATGCAGGAATCTGCAAAATGTCAACATAAGCCGCAGCCAAATCAGCATCAGAGCTTTCGTGAATATCGGTAACCGTTGGCACATTAAATTCTTTAGAAACTTTTTGCAGAATTTTTAAAGCCTTTTCATCGCCAATTCCTGTAAAAGAATCAATTCTTGAGCGGTTTGCTTTTTTAAAAGATCCTTTAAAAACCAATGGAATCTGCAAACGATCTGTAATAGTAACTAATCGTTCGGCAATTCTAAAAGCCATTTCTTCGTTTTCAATGGCACAAGGCCCCGCAAGTAGAAAGAAATTATCGCTTTCTAAATGTTTAATATTTGGTATATTCTGTAAATTCATCTTATTTCTTCTTTTTTGAGTTAGTAACAGGCACAACTACACTTTCTTTCTTGGTCTTGAAAACCCATGCGTACAAGGCAGAATAAATTACACCAAATGATAAGGCGTCTCTTACACCAAGACTTATCACAAAATTCATATTATACCTTTGTTGTAAAATTTCGATTGTTTCTCTACCCTTTTTTAGTTGATATTCTATAATATTTGTAAAGTAATCGGGAGAAATGGTTTCGTAAATAATGTATTGGGCAATTGGACTTAAAAGAGCGGTAATTCCTGTTAGAAACAGACCAAACTTAAAGACACTTTTAAATTCCCAAACAGCATTTTTACCTAACGATTTTTTCTTATCGATAAATGCAATTGCCCATAAAAAGGTAAGAATAACGTAATAAATAAATGATGTTATTAAAATATTACTGAAATCTTTATGATACCCCAAAGCATTTTCTAAAGCAGCCCACAAACAAGCAAAAGCCGTAATAAAAGCTGCCCATTTTAGTTCGATACCTATTTTATTCATTACTGTTAATTAAATTTTAACAAAAATAATCAAACTTTTACCACAAAAAAAATGATTGATCTTAAATAATACTTAATGATTTTTTTTATATTTAGTAAAATAAATATCATTTGTAAAAAATTGAATGTTATGAAAAAGTTGATATTAATTCGGCATGGAAAATCGTCTTGGGAAATGCCTTTAGAAGATCACGAAAGACCTTTAACAAACAAAGGCATTAAAAATTCGAATTTCATTTTTGAAAAAATAAAAAAAGATCTTCCCGAACGATTTTTAATCTGGTCAAGCACTGCGAAAAGGGCACACGATACCGCAAAAATCTTTAACGAGGTTTTGAATATTCCACAGGAACTAACCGTTTTAAAAAACGATTTATATACGTTTGATTCAGTTAGTTTAACCAAATCAATAAGAAATTGTAAAGATACCGTTCCAAGCCTAATTATTTTTGGTCACAACAATGCAATTACCGATTTTGTTAATACATTTGGCAACAAATACATTGAAAATGTTCCTACTTCCGGAGTTGTTATATTGGAATTCGAGGAAGAAAGCTGGGACATTATCAAAAATGGTAAAGTTATAGATACCTTGTTTCCAAAAGATTTAATAAATGCAAATTAACCAACCAAAATATATTGACAGAGAAAAAAGCTGGCTGGCTTTTAACGAACGTGTTTTACAAGAAGCTGCAGATCATACCGTTCCATTGTTAGACCGATTAAGGTTTTTAGGAATTTTCTCGAATAATTTAGATGAATTTTTTAGAGTACGATATGCAACTGTCCGAAGAATTTCTATTTCAAAAGACAACAATAAGAAATTAATAAACGGCGTTCAGGCAAAAACCTTGTTGCAAGAAATCACGGAAATTGTAATTAAACAACAGGCTAAAAGTTTGTCTATTTTGCAGGAAATTGAAACCGAATTGGAGAATGAAGGTATTTTTATTGTTGATGAAACTCAGGTTACTAAAGAGCAAATAGATTTTATTCACGAATTTTTTATACACAAAGTAAGTCCGGTTTTAGTGACGATTATTTTGAACGATTTAGCAGAATTTCCATTAGTTCGAGATTCGTATGGATATTTAGCCGTGAAAATGGTTAAAAAAACTACCGAAGATTCTGTGAAATCTTTAAAAAAGCGTACGCGATATGCGTTGATCGAAATTCCTGCACAAATCAATCGTTTTGTAGAATTACCTGCGATCGATGGAAAGCAATACATAATCATGCTTGATGATGTAATCAGAATGAATTTAGACAACATTTTTTCTATTTTCGATTATGAAAATATTTCGGCTCACATGATAAAAATCACTCGTGATGCCGAATTAGATTTTGATTCTGATTTACATAAATCGTTCCTTGAAAAAATATCGAATTCTGTTCGTGAGCGTAGAGTGGGCGAGGTGGTGCGTTTTGTGTACGACAGCAAAATTGATAGAGATACCCTTGATTTTTTCCTTGATAAAATGGATATCGAAGCTGTCGATAGTATCATTCCCGGCGGGCGTTACCACAACCGTCGTGATTATATGAATTTTCCTAATTTAGGCAGAAAAGATCTTACAATTGGTAAACTAAATCCGTTGCCAGTTAGTGGTTTAAGTATCGAAGGAAGCATCATTCAACAAATAAAACATAAAGATTTTCTGGTGCACACACCATTTCAATCGTTTAATTATGTAGTAAAATTTTTACGTGAAGCAGCATTAGATCCAAAAGTTACCAGCATAAAAATTACCTTGTATCGTTTGGCAAAAAATTCGCAAATTATATCGTCATTGATTAATGCTGCGAAAAATGGCAAACAGGTTACGGTACAGATTGAATTACAGGCAAGGTTTGATGAAACCAGTAATATCAATTATGCCGAAATTATGCAATCGGAAGGTATTAAGCTTATTTTTGGTGTAAAAGGATTAAAAGTTCACAGTAAAATTTGCGTTGTTGAACGTATCGAAGGCAAGAAAATTAAGCGTTACGGTTTTGTTTCAACAGGAAATTTCAACGAAAGTACATCGAATATTTATACAGATGTAACCGTTTTAACGTCAGACAGCCGTATCATGAAAGAGGTTAATAAGGTGTTTGAATTTTTCGAAGTGAACTATAAAATTTATCGTTATAAAGATTTAATTGTTTCGCCGCATTACACTCGATCAAAATTCACAAAATTGATTGAAGACGAAATTGAAAAAGCCTTGAATGATAAACCGGCAATGATTCGATTGAAAATGAACAGTTTATCAGATTATAAAATGATCGATAAATTGTACGATGCAAGTCGTGCCGGAGTAAAAGTTCAGTTAATCGTTCGCGGAATCTGTTGTTTAATTCCTGGCGTTCCCGGTTTAAGTGACAATATCGAAGCGGTAAGTATCGTTGACAACTTATTGGAACATTCGCGAATTTATATTTTCGGAACCGATGAAGAAGCGAAAGTTTATATTTCATCTGCCGATTTTATGACTCGAAATATCGATGAAAGGGTAGAAGTAACCTGTCCTATTTACGATGATGCTATTAAAACCGAGTTGATTGATACCTTTAAAATTTATTGGAAAGGAAACGTAAAAGTGCGATTACATTCTGAACGATTAGAAAATCGTTACCGCCGATT
>CAMLFV010000195.1 GCA_946479395.1 uncultured Flavobacterium sp.
GGTACAGGGCATCAGCATCTAAAACCGTAGGGCGCTTTGGATGTAATAAAAATAAAAGTTGATCAAGTTGATCGGTTGCCGTACCCATTCCGGGACCTATTGCAATAGATTGGTATCGTGAATAATCCAGATTTTTCCGATCTTCTTTTTTGATGGTCATCAGTTCGGGCTGATAAACATTTACATACGGAAAATGAATGGCTTCTGTAAGAAGTGTTACCAATCCTACACCAGAAAATAAGGCTGCTTTAGCCGTAAGCAGGCTCGCACCTTTGGTTTGTGCATTTCCAGAAATAATAAGTGCATGACCGTAAGTGCCCTTGTGTGTGAATGCTTCGCGGGGTTGCAATAATTGCTTAACTGTCTGTTCGTCTATCCAGTAATAATCTGCAGGTATTGCTGAAAGATAGGCTTCATCCAGTCCGATCGATCCAAATTTAAATGACTTGGTAACTACCGTTGATTCCGGCAGTGTAAATAAAAGTTTAGGTCTCTGAAAGCAGATGGTCAGATCTGCTTTTATTCCACTGTAATCTTCAAAAGTAAATCGATCCGAAACACAGCCCGAAGGAATATCAACAGAAACGGTATAATTACAATTTTGGTTGATATGCGCGAAAATACCTTTTAAAAATGGGCTTAACTCCCTATTTATACCCGATCCTAAAACGCCATCAATCACTACATCAAAATTCTTTGGTAGCTGCTCAGGGGTGCTTACAGTTTTATACGGTACTTTTAGTACAACTAGTCTTTCTCTGTTTATTCGAAAATCTTCTGATTCGGTTGTAAATACATTTAAACAGATTTCCTGAATGTTAAGGAAACCCTTTAGGCGCAATAGGCGGGCAATTGCCAATCCGTCACCTCCGTTGTTTCCCGTTCCTGCAATTACGGTAATATGTCTTTGCGGAGAAATATGGTTTACAAAAATTTCGGTAAAGGTAGTGGCAGCCTGCTCCATAAGTTCGATAGATGAAATTTTGGAGTGTTCGCAGGTATAAATATCCACCCTACGCATTTCTTCAGCTGTAATAAGGTTTAGCATTATTTAACTTGTGCTATAATAAATGATTTATTTTAAGTTTAAACTTTTTAATAATGATAATTGATATAGTTGATTACCAAATTTTTTTATAATTTACAATAAAATTATGAAATTGCTGTTTAGTCTGTACAATTTATTTTCACTATTCTAATCCCAAACGGTGACAACCGATTAAGGTAGTTTTTAGAAAAAATTAAAAGGTACTGTTGTTTTGTAATAATATGTTTTAATTTTGAAACTGTGTTTATTAAATTGTAGTTTTTACAGTCAGTAGGGGGACTGCTTAGGCGGTCCCTATTCTTGATTTTCCTTCCCCATAATATTAGTAAATAATTATCTTCCTTTTAACTGATTATTAATACTTTACTTAATAAATTTGTCTTTTTCATAGCAATTTTTTTTGAGGATAAGCAACTGTATTTTTTGGACAGTTTGCTTATCTTTTTGTTTAATGGCTTACGTGTATTTGTATGTTATTTTTTTGTTTACATAAAAATACTTTGATCAAATACATCTTCTTTCTCTGTAATCAATTTTGATGATTGTATTATACGGTACTTATTTGTATTTTATAATAGAACGAAATTATACTAGGTTCTTTTTGTTGTAGTATATAAACAAAAAAGAGGTGGCAGTAAAATACTAGCAACCTCTTAATAACCAAAAAAAACACTTATGAAGTACAAATGTAATCTTTTTTTATATGCACGCATATAATTTTTCAGTTTTTTGGAACATTATATTGTAACAGATAGACAGCTGCTCCGTTTAATAGTTATAAAATTAGTTAATGGATAATTACTTGCCAGTACTTATTTTATAGGATAAATCTATAGTGGCAACTATGCTGTCAGCTTTTTTTTGTTCGGCTGCTTTTGTATTAAAGGTTACGTCCGTTATGTTTTTACCCTCACTGTTAAACAGTTGAAATGAAATTATTTCCTTGGGAATGTTTGATCCTCCAACTAAAAGTTCATGCGTTATCCTCTGGGATATTTTAAACTTATTGTATGCCTCAATGTAGGCAAGGGTATCATTTGCAGCTGTTATATCATGTTCTGTGGTCTGATAAAGACTTTTACTACCATTGACTCTTTCCTTAACGTTTTCAATGTACTTAAATTTGCTTTTATTGGTACAGGCGGTGAATATTATAAAATTCAATATTATCAATATAGCTTTCATGGTGAGATGTTTAGTGCTCTTTAAAGATAGCCAAAAAAATTAACATAAGAATATTTTTGTTATCTAGCCTTTGTTATTAATTAGCTTTATGTGACGAAATCTTTTTAAATATGCGCTCGATCCGGATAAGTATAGAGGTTTAGAATTGCCGGTAGAAAGCGACAGACAATAAAATATAATATTGCTAGATTATTGCGGATGTTTGCCGGACCTTACTCCATAGGTATTCCGCAATTTATCGTAGAATATACACCAGTATTAATTTTTAATTACAAATATCCACTCACGGGTATCTGGATGTTTATTGAAAGTAGGATGATTTGAAAAGACATTCACTTGCTGATCGGGATTTGCATTCATAATTGCTCTTACCTTTGTTAAATTCTGTATTTGCAGCCACATTTCTTCCAAATCACCACCTTTTAATTCTTCTCCAGTAAGAACATTAAAGCTTTTGGCAGAAATTAAGTCGTCGCTGTCTGTACGTTCAAAAGATTAGCTTCCTTTAAAATCTTCTGGTATAAGTATGTTTCCAGACCCATCTTCATTTTTAATCTCCGCTTTAAACAGTACGGCATTCATTTCAACATAGTAAAAGGTGGTTGTAATCCTGTCACTCAGTTTTTCGCAATTATAATTAATGGTAAAACTTTCCGTATCGTTAAAATAACTGTACTCTTGCCCTCCAGTAAAATTTCCGTCCTTCTGGTTGAATTTTAAAAGCAAGATTTTGTTTTCTGCAGATTTTTCCTGATCATCTTCGCAGTAGCAAGCGCTTGTTAAAGTAAGCGTAAACAAAAGGCTTGTGGAAAAAAGAAATATTTTTTGTGTAATGAAAGGCGGGCTTGTTGGATCTTCATAATGAGGAAAGGTTCGCAAGAACTTGAAAGGGTGAGATAAAACTTTATGACGTAAAGCTACTTATTAAAATACTTATTTGCAAACAGCGGTAACTTAAGTTTCTGCTAAATAGTCCAATCTTTAAAAACTTATATTTAATGATATATTTTTGAAAATACTGCTGACCAGATACAATTGGGATTTAGTAGAGAATATTCCTACAATACATTATTAATCACGAACTGTGCACTACATCAAAAATTAAATTTGACCAACAGGGTAGTACAATAATTAACGTAAAATAATTATTTCCTCAACTTCTAAACCGTCTTTTACCTTGCTCAAGGTAAATTGCAATTTATTACCTTTCCTTAGTTCCTTCAGAAGTAGTTGTCGGCCTTCATCTGTTAAAATGGTGTCACCCTTAAAAGTCAGTTCTAAAATTTGATCGGTTGCTGTTTGCAGGTAAATCAACCGTTGATGAGCCGATATTTCTATGATAGTCCCGCGATAAATTCCTGGTACCGTTTTATTCATTTCTATAACACCCCGGTGTTTCTTTTTATCGCCTTTTATTTCGCAGGAAGTTATACTCAATAAAGCTGTTAATAATAAAAAAAGATTGCGTAGAGGTTTTTGATTCATCATGGCAGTATTTATTTAAAATTTTACAGTCGTTAGAATGTAATAAGGGATTTTTTAGCTAAAGCTATTATGCATTAAACAATTATATGTAGTTGAAAGATAGCAATATGTTTAAAGGCTTACGCGAATTTAAATTAATTTGTAGCAATCTTGAAAGAGCCAAATCGTGTCAAAAGAATGCTTACTTCATACAATAAAAACATCGGGATCACCAAAATTACCTGACTTAATATATCCGGTGGAGTTATGACTGCAGAGGCAATAAGCATTATTACGTATGCGTATCGTCTGTATTCTTTCAGTATTGAGGTCGATATGATACCTAATTTGAATAGGAAATAAATAATGACAGGCAGGTTGAAGACGATACCTGCGGCAAGCAATGTTGTACGTACAAGCGAAATATAGGAACTCAGATCAAAATTGTTTTCTACGATGGAACTGATACTGAATTCGCTCAAAAATTTTAATGAAAAGGGAACAATAATATAGTATCCAAAAAGAACTCCTGTAAAAAATAGCAGTGTTGAAGATAGCAGGAAGGCTAAACCGGTCTTTTTCTCATGCTGGTAAAGTGCCGGGCGTAGGAATTTCCAGAATTCGAACAATATCAGTGGGAAGGCTGCAATAATGCCAAAGCTTAAGCAGGTCCATATCAATATGGAAAGCTGTCCTTCCATTTTACGGTTTTGCAGGTCAAGATCAAGATCCGTTATCGAATACACTGCATCATTAAAGTAACTTAAAAATCTGTAGGTGGGAAAATCTCCTCTTCTGGGTGCGAAAATTATTTCGTCAAAGATAAAATCGCTGAAAATAAAAGCAGCAGCAGAACAAATTATGATCCCGATTGAACATCTTACAAAAGTCCATCTCAATGCTTCAAGATGGCTTAGGAAAGACTGTTTTTTTTCGTTTTTTTCCATTTTAACTGTACCTTACTTTTTTCAAAGATAATAAACTCAATTTTTTTTACCTGCCAAAAGCACCTGTATTTAATTTTAAGTTGGTTATATTTGTTATTCAAGCTCCAAATTTGTTTTAAGAATTTGGGATAGATCTACTTATAATTTAACCTGTAAAATAGGTTAGTTCAGGAAAAATAAACGCATGGAATCAGTTATTTATTGGATAAATGATATTGTATGGAGTCAGGCTCTTGTGATACTCTGCCTGGGTACGGGAC
>CAMLFV010000196.1 GCA_946479395.1 uncultured Flavobacterium sp.
ATATGAAGATTTTGAGTTCGATATTCCCGTAGGTCAAAACGGCGATTGTTACGATCGCTTTTGTGTTCGTAATGCAGAAGTTTGGGAAAGTATGAAAATTATTCGTCAGGCATTAGAAAAAATGCCAGCAGAAGGTGGTTATCATGCCGATGTTCCCGAATATTACCTTCCTCCAAAAGAAGAAGTTTACAACAATATGGAAGCGTTAATTTACCACTTTAAAATTGTTATGGGTGAAATTCCTGTTCCAAATACCGAAGTGTATCATTCTGTTGAAGGCGGTAACGGTGAATTAGGTTTCTACTTAATTACTAACGGAAGCCGCGTGCCTTATCGTTTACATTTCCGCAGACCGTGTTTTATTTATTACCAAGCATTTAACGAAATTGTTAAAGGGCGTAGCTTGTCTGATGCTATTATTACCCTTTCAAGTATGAACGTTATTGCAGGCGAATTAGATTGTTAACCTATGGAAACATTAAAAAGATACCATCAAGATATTAATATAACTCCGGCGTTAACAGAACGTATCAACGAGTTAATTAGTCATTATCCCGAAGGAAGACAAAAATCGGCATTACTTCCGGTATTGCACGAATTACAAGACGCACACGACAATTGGTTAAGTGTTGAATTGCAAAACAAAGCTGCCGAATTTTTAAACATTACGCCTATCGAAGTTTACGAAGTGGTTACTTTTTACACCATGTTCAATCAAAAACCGGTAGGAAAATATATGTTGGAATTTTGTGTAACATCATGTTGTGCTATTAATAAAGCCGAAGATGTTATGGATTATGCCTGCGAAAAATTAGGCGTAAAACCAGGTCAGGTAACAGCAGACGGAATGTTTTCTGTTGTTGGTGTACAATGTTTAGGTGCTTGTGGTTATGCTCCAATGTTACAGTTGGGCGATTTTTACCACGAACATTTAACCAAAGAAAAAGTAGATCGATTGATTGAAGATTGCAAAGCTGATAAAGTTACTTTACACGATAAATAACATTATAAAAGTAAAGTAATGAATACAAAGCTAAAACACGAGCAAATACAATACATTGAATTTCTTTCAAAGAATATTGTTAAAGCCAAGAATTTTTACACCGAATGTTTTGGCTGGAAATTCACAGATTACGGAGAAGATTATACAGCCTTTGAAGGAGATTATGTCGATGGAGGATTTACCACAGGCAACCCGGTTAAAGGAACTATTTTAATCGTTCTTTATTCAAAAGATATTGAAGCAAGTAAAAATAAAGTGATAAGTGCCGGCGGTACTATCGTAAAAGATATTTTCAGTTTTCCGGGAGGTAAACGTTTTCAATTTACAGATTTAGACGGCTATGAAATTGCTGTTTGGACGGAATAACTGACAGACTGAAAAACTATGGGACAAAAAATATTATTTGAAAAAATCCATATTCCGGGTATTAAAACTTACGATGTTTATCGTGAAAATGGCGGATATGCTTCTGTAGAAAAAGCATTAAAAATGAACCCCGACGATATTACCGAAGAAGTAAAAACTTCTGGTCTGCGTGGTCGTGGTGGTGCAGGTTTCCCTGTTGGTTTAAAGTGGAGCTTTATCGATAAAAAATCAGGAAATCCACGCCATTTGGTTTGTAATGCCGATGAATCTGAACCAGGTACATTTAAAGATCGATATTTAATGGAATACATTCCACATTTATTGATCGAAGGAATGATTACCTCGTCGTTTGCTTTAGGCGCAAACCTTTCATACATCTACATTCGTGGCGAATACATGTGGGTTTTTAAAACCTTGGAACGCGCAATAAAAGAAGCATACGCAGCCGGTTGGTTGGGTAAAAACATAAAAGGATCGGGTTACGATTTGGATCTTCACGTTCATTGTGGAGGTGGTGCCTATATCTGCGGAGAAGAAACCTCTCTAATTGAATCTTTAGAAGGTAAGCGTGGAAATCCACGTATTAAACCGCCTTTCCCGGCTGTTAAAGGTTTATGGCAAAACCCTACGGTTGTAAATAACGTAGAATCTATCGCGTCGGTGCCTTGGATTTTATTGAATTCGGGCGAAGATTATGCTAAAATTGGTTTAGGCAGATCTACCGGAACAAAATTATTCTCTGTTTCTGGTCACGTTAAAAAACCGGGAGTTTATGAAATTGAAATGGGTATGACCGTTGATGAATTCATGAATTCAGATGAATATTGTGGTGGAATGATCGATGATCGTCCGTTAAAAGGATTAATTCCTGGTGGATCGTCGGTACCGATTCTTCCGCAACATTTAATTTTCAAGACAGCTAACGGCGAAGATCGTTTAATGACGTATGAATCGTTGGCAGATGGTGGTTTTGCAACAGGATCATCATTAGGTTCAGGCGGATTCATCGTTTATAATGATACTGCTTGTATCGTTCGAAACACTTGGAATTTCTCAAGATTCTATCACCATGAAAGCTGTGGGCAGTGTTCACCTTGCCGTGAAGGAACCGGTTGGATGGAAAAAATCTTGTGGAGAATAGAAAACGGTCAAGGTACAGAAGAAGATATCGATGTATTGTGGAGCATTCAGGCTAAAATTGAAGGAAACACAATTTGTCCGTTAGGCGACGCTGCTGCTTGGCCAGTTGCTGCTGCCATTCGTCATTTTAGAGACGAGTTTGAATACCATATTCGTTTCCCTGAGAAAATTAAAAACAGAGATCATTTTGTTAATGAACCTTTTGAAAAAGTAAAACATTTAGTAGCAAAGCAAACCTTATAAATTTAGTTTAATGTTCAATGTGAACTGGTATATGTTAGTAAAACATAAGCCCTAAACTTGAAACCTTAAACCTTAAACTAAAAAAGAAATGAAAGTTACAATAGACGGAATAGAAATAGAAGTAGAACCGGGAACCACTGTATTGCAGGCTGCCCGTATGATAGGCGGCGATGTGGTGCCACCTGCTATGTGCTACTATTCTAAATTAAAAGATACAGGCGGTAACTGTCGTGCGTGTTTGGTAGAAGTATCAAAAGGCAGCGAAGCAGATCCGCGCCCAATGCCTAAAATGATGCCTTCTTGCAAAACAGGTGTTATGGACGGTATGGAAGTGAAAGTAAAAACTTCGGAACGTGCATTAGATGCCCGCAAAGCGGTTACAGAATTTTTGTTGATTAACCACCCGTTAGATTGCCCTGTGTGCGATCAGGCTGGTGAATGTGATTTACAAAACTTATCATTTAAACACGGTTTAGAAAAAACCCGTTTTAAAGAAGAAAAACGCACATTTGAACCAGAAAACATCGGTGATAAAATTCAATTGCACATGAACCGTTGCATTTTGTGCTATCGTTGTGTACATACGGCAGAACAAGTTTGTGGCAGCAGAAATCACGGCGTTTTAAATCGTGGCGATCACGCACAGATTTCAACATATATTTCGGCTTCTATCGATCACGAAATGTCAGGAAATATGATTGATGTTTGTCCGGTTGGTGCTTTGACCGATAAAACCTTCCGTTTTAAATCGCGTGTTTGGTTTAACAAACCGTTTAATGCACATAGAAACTGCGACAAATGTTGCGGAAAAACAACCGTTTGGATGTTTGGTAACGAAATTCAACGTGTTACGGCTCGTAAAGATGAGTATCATGAAGTAGAAGAATTCATCTGTAACGAATGTCGTTTTGATCATAAAGAAGTTTCTGACTGGGTTATTGAAGGTCCAAGAAAATTCGAAAAATTCTCGGTTATCAATCAAAACAATTATACCCGTAAAATGGATACGGTTAAAATTGATACCGAAAAGCATATTTTAGAAGGTCGCGATCAAGATCGTAAAAAAATTAGTATGACAGAAGTTCCATATAAAAACACAGAAAACAGTTAATTATGGAAGAAGCAATTATTATAGAAAAAAGCGTAATTATTGTCGCTGTTTTTGCAATTACCATGCTTTTTGCCATGTATTGTACCTTGGCAGAACGTAAAATTGCTGCTTGGATTCAAGACCGTAGAGGTCCAAACCGTGCGGGTCCGGGTGGAATGTTTCAGCCTTTGGCAGATGGTTTAAAACTTTTTGCAAAAGAAGAATTCATGCCAAATACACCCAACACGTTTTTGTTTGTATTGGGTCCGTTTATATCAATGACTATGGCGTTGATGACCTCGGCGGTAATTCCGTGGGGCGATACTTTAGAAATTGGTGGTAGAAAAGTAGTCTTACAAGCTGCTGATATCAATGTGGCCATGTTGTATGTATTTGCTGTACTTTCGGTAAGTGTGTACGGAATTATGATTGGTGGTTGGGCATCTAACAACAAATATTCATTGATTAGTGCTATGCGTGTGGCATCTCAAATGATTTCTTACGAAATTGCAATGGGATTGTCTATCGTTGCAATATTAATGATGCACAGCTCTATGAGTTTGCGCGAAATTGCAGCAGGTCAGCACGAAATGCATTGGAACATCTTTTATCAACCATTAGGCTTTTTCATATTCTTGATTTGTTCGTTTGCAGAAACTAACAGAACACCTTTTGATTTGGCAGAATGTGAGCAAGAGTTAATTGGTGGATACCACACAGAATATTCGTCTATGAGAATGGGATTCTTCCTGTTTGCAGAATATGCTGCAATGTTCATCTCTTCTACCCTATTGGCGGTTCTTTATTTAGGAGCTTACAATTATCCGGGTATGACATGGGCAGCTGAAAACTGGGGCGAAAACACAGCCAACATTATTGGTATTGCGGTATTGTTTGTTAAAATCTGTTTCTTTATTTTCTTGTATATGTGGGTACGTTGGACCATTCCGCGTTTCCGTTATGACCAGTTAATGAATTTAGGTTGGAAAACGTTAATTCCGTTAGCAATATTAAACATTGTGGT
>CAMLFV010000197.1 GCA_946479395.1 uncultured Flavobacterium sp.
TTGGCGATTGCATCCATTCAAACGGCGTTGCATTTGAAGCATATAGCAGCTTTAGAAATTTCATTAAATCCCAACCATTGATATCAAGTTCATTGTTAATTGGGAAATCAAAAAAATCTGACTGTTCATTAATATGCAAATAGTGTTTTTTGGGTTTCACATAAATAAATCGAACATCAAAATCACTATCTGCTGATAAAAATCCCCAACCTCTACTACCCGATTCTACAGCAAAAAGTATTTTTATTCCTTTCTCCTTTTCTATTTCATTAAGTTTTTCAACTATTACTTTTTTCATGATTAATTCTTTTTATTTTGTAAAAATCTGTTTCAATTCTGAAACTATGTTGCCACCGCCCGAAACTGAAATGGTATTTATTTTCTCTGATATTTTTTCGATATACTCCATTTCTTTCAATTTGTACAACATTTGGTTTTCTTCCATTAATTTAGCAGTGTTTAACAAACTTCTTGTTGAGGCAGTTTCTTCTCTACGCATAATACTGTTTGCCTGTGCCTTTTTCTCGGCAACTAAAACCTGATTCATAATATCGCGTATTTCTCCAGGTAAAATGATATCTTTTAAACCGGCATCAATTATTTTAACGCCTAATCTTTTTGCTTTCTGAGTGATTTCAACCAAAAGTGTTTCTGCTATTTTATTTTTCTGATCCATTAATTCATCAAAACTCATAGTTCCAACCAAGGTTCTTAATGTCATTTGAATGATTATATACAACTGATTTTCAAACTCCTTATTTTCTGTAAATGCTTTAATAAAATCAACAATTTGGTATTGAACAGAAAAATTCATACGCAATTGCACTTTGTCTTTCGTAAGAATTTCCTGACCGTTCACTTCCATGTTTTGCTGACGCGTATCGCCTTTAGCTACTGTAATAGTTTGCGAATTTTTCCACCAGAAATAATTTCCTGCTGATAATAATTCTATAAATTTTCCATCAACAAACAATAACCCTTGTTCATAAGACTCAATTCGATAATTTCTAACATATAAGTTTAATTGAGACTTTTCTAAAATCACTTTTGATACATCTGTAATTGTATAATCTGCTATAGAAACTTTTTGAAATTTGTATGGATTTTTTCCTTTCCAGAAAGCATATACTCCAGGATTCATAACTGATTGAAAATTATTATTCTGATATTTTAAAACCAATTCATCATCCGCTACATTAATTATTTCCAAATAATCTTTTAAAAGATCATTATTAAAAACTCCTTCATACAAATTAGGAAATTCTTCGCTAGTGTTAAATATCTCTACTTTTTCACCTAAGAAAAACCAATAACTACCTTTAAAAATTACATTGATTAACTGATTATTTTTATAAACCAATGCTGCTTCATTTTCTTGTAATGTAACTTTTTTCATATTTTTTAATTTTTAGTTTTGTTAATAAGTTCTTTTCAAATTCTTCCTTTTTTAAATGCGGAATAAACAAAAAGCTGTGAGCTACTCTGTATTGTTTAAATAAAATCAACAACTTACATTTTAATTGTTAAATACATTTCCAAACAGTAATTTTCAATATTCAGGCTTTAAATAAAGTGCTGATTTATCGAAATAAATACAACTGAAAAACTTGAAAAGAACTTTGGTGTGATTTGTTTTAAAAGTAATCAACTTCCTAAGTGAGGAATGCACCTCATTGCAACCGGGTGCAACTTGAGTAAAGTCAAGTTTGGGATTCGAACCCAATTTTAATCCTTGTTCTATCCAATTGAACTACTTTCATTACTGAAAGGTGGGATTCGAACCCACGACCGAGGAACGGATGTTAAAATCTAAATACTCAGCATACGGTTTCCCGCACTACGATGCCTTTTGAAACATCAGAATAGAAATACTTTGTTTTTAACATTACAAAGATGACTACCTCACTACGCAATTTAAATGCGTAAATAAAAAAATATTAAAATTATTTTATAAATAGTTAAAAATCAAATATTTGAAACTTAACATTCTTAAACATTTAAAATTATAAATCAAACTACGCAAATATATCGCGCATTAAATTGTATTTTTGATTGATTATCAACACCAAATAACTATGGCAACCAACAAATCGGCTTTAATTCGATATAAAACCATTGATAAATGCTTACAAAATCGTTATAGAAAATGGACGCTGGAGGATTTAATCGAAAAAGTTTCGGATGCTTTGTATGAATTTGAAGGTATTACAACCGGTGTTAGCAAGCGAACTATTCAGGCTGATATTCAGTTTATGCGCAGTGACAAGTTGGGATATAATGCGCCAATTGTGGTAACCGACCGTAAATTTTATAGTTACGAGGATCCGGAATATTCAATCACTAAATCGCCAATTAAGGAAGAAGATGTTGATAAAATGAAGGAAATTGTTTCGCTTTTAAAACAGTTTAATGGTTTTCAGTATTTTGATGAAATGAGCGAATTGATTGCTAAATTAGAGAACAACATTTACAAATCGGCAAAGAAAACTCCAAATTACATTCAATTTGAAGATAATAAACAGTTAAAGGGAATTGATCATTTAAGCAGGTTGTATCAGGCAATTTTAAACAAAAAACCGTTGTTGATTGAATATAAATCATTCAAATCTAAACAGGCAATTAAAGAAATTTATCATCCGTATTTATTGAAAGAATATCGAAACCGTTGGTTTTTAATCACTCGAAACAATAAAGGAAAACTCTTAGTTACTTTAGCTTTAGATCGAATAGAAGCTTTTTACGAATTAGACACCAACCTTTTTAAACCCTACGAAGGAATTGATTTTGAAACCTATTTTAATGAATGTATTGGTGTTACGCGTAGTGTGAAAGACCGTCCGCAAAAGGTTATTTTAAAGTTTAATTATAAAAATGCGCCGTATGTAAAAACAAAACCGCTACATCATTCGCAACAAATTCTTCAGGAAGATGAAAATGGAATGATTGTACGTATTGATGTTATTCCAAATTTTGAACTAGAGCGTGAAATTTTAGGTTTTGGCGAATGCGTTGAAGTGTTGGGACCTAGAAATTTAAAAAGATTGATTCAATATAGAGTCGCAAAAAATGCTAAAGTTTATAGCAAAGAATCTGATATATAAAAAAGTCCGAAGTTATTCTTCGGACTTTATATTTTAAAAAGGAACATCGCTGTCATCACTGAAGCTGCTTCCAAAAATTTGATCGCTTGGCGGTAAATCGTTTGTTAAATTTCGATCGTTCATACTCGATGGAAATTCATCAAAAGGCATAAAAGCATCATCTAAATTATCAAACTTACCAAATTTACCAAGGAATTTCAATCGTATGTTATCTAAACCACCATTACGGTGTTTTGCTACTATAAATTCTGCCTGACCTTCTGTCGGACTTTGCTCATCATCGTCCCAAACATCAATTTTATAATATTCAGGTCGGTAAATAAACGATACAATATCGGCATCCTGCTCAATAGCTCCCGATTCACGTAAATCTGAAAGTAACGGGCGTTTTGAAGACCCACGGGTTTCAACGGCACGCGATAGCTGAGAAAGTGCAATAACCGGAATATCCAATTCTTTTGCCAAACCTTTTAAGTTACGCGAAATGGTAGAAATTTCCTGCTCACGGTTTCCGCCTCCTTTTCCGTTTCCGCCAGCTGTCATTAACTGTAAATAGTCAATAATGATCAATTGGATATCATATTGCGATTTTAAACGACGCGCTTTTGCACGTAAATCGAATATCGATAGCGAAGGAGTGTCGTCAATAAATAAAGGTGCTTTTTCTAAATCTTTTACCTTAACGTTTAGCTGTTCCCATTCGTGTTGCTCTAATTTTCCGGTTCTTAATTTTTCCGAAGATAAACCTGTCTCCGATGAAATTAAACGGGTAATTAACTGCACACTCGACATCTCTAATGAAAAAAAAGCGACTCCTTTGTTCGCATCAATGGCACTATTTCGCGCCATAGAAAGTACAAACGCCGTTTTACCCATACCGGGACGCGCAGCAATAATGATTAAATCTGATGGTTGCCAACCAGATGTTAATCCGTCTAATTTATGGAAACCTGTCGGTAAACCCGATAAACCTTCACGTTTACCAATTTCTTCAATACGTTTTTTTGCTTGTGCAACTAATGATTGAGCAGTTTCGGTACTTTTCTTAATGTTTCCTTGGGTAACATCATACAGTTTAGATTCTGCCTGATCTAACAATTCAAAAATATCCGAAGATTCATCGTACGCATCTTCAATAATTTCTGCCGAAATTTTAATAAGACTTCGTTGAATAAACTTTTGTAAAATAATACGTGAATGGAACTCAATATGCGCCGATGACGCAATTTTCTGGGTAAGATTAATTAAGTAGAAATCGCCACCAACTAATTCTAATTTTCCGTTTTTTCGTAATTGGGTAGAAACCGTTAAAATATCAATTGGTTGGCTGGCTTTAAAAAGCATTTCAATAGCATCATAAATATGCTTATGCGCGTCTTTATAAAATGCATCTGGCTTTAAAATATCAATCGCTTCGTCAACTCCTTTTTTATCAATCATCATTGCCCCCAACACAGCTTCTTCTAAATCAACTGCTTGCGGTGGAATTTTTCCTTTTTCTAAGGAAATTATATTCTGATTGGTTTTAAAATTCGTACTTAATACTTTCTCTTGTTCCATAAAGCGAATTTAGTTTTTTTAAAACTATTTTACTAACGAAACTTATTAACTATTTGGTAAAATTAAAAATATTTTGGTGTTGATAAATTAATTTAAAAATAAAAAAGCTGAACGAATGTTTAGTCATGGTCGGAATAAAATTCCGGCCATTTTTTATGCTTAAGTTTTGAACACT
>CAMLFV010000198.1 GCA_946479395.1 uncultured Flavobacterium sp.
ATGTGTAGCATCATAAGCCGTTGCAGCTGTTAAACCAATATTTTTTGATGTTATTGCAGGATTTAACGTATGAAGTTCAATCACCAACAATCCGAATTTAGAAATAAAAGGTTGCCACTTTTGTAAATGTTCAACCAAACTTTGTTCCACCCATTCGTTCGGTAACAATAATCCGTTGGTAGCGTAAGCTCCTGTTGAAGAACTCTCTTGCAAACCATCTGTTTTAACGGGTTGCTCCCAAATTCTGTTGTGATCTAAAAAAGTACGCATATTCAACAAATCGTTCAGTTCAATATTGTATTCGTCTTTTAAATCTTCAGCTAATTTTACCGGATTTCCAATATCGCCCCAAATAACTTTTGCCCAAATATCATTTGCAATTAAATTGGCACGCGTAATTTTTAATGCTTCCTGATTATAATCGGCACCAACCAAAAACAGTGGATGTGTTTCTAAATGTTTGCCTCGCAACGTTCTATTTTCAATGGTTTCAAACAAATGTTCAAGTAAAGCACCGTTGCCACAACCCATATCTAAAATTCCTTTTGGTTGTTCATTTAACGGTTTGTTGAAAATTTCGATAATCAACTCGTCAACCGCTTTAAAATACGTTGCATGTGCACCTCCACTTCCCCAAACATTCATGGCTCTGTCAACATGAATTTCCTGCTGTCCGCCGTTGTCTTGTTTTACTTCTGAAACATTTCCGAACAACAGATGCTTCATTTGAGACAACATTGGCAGGTAAGAAACCGTAACACCGTACGATGTTGCTCTTCGTGCAAAAAACAAGCCTTGATCTGTAAAACTGTAATTGTTATTTTTCTTGTTGAACCAACCTAAATGTGTCAAAAAATCGAGCAGTTTTTCGAAACTTTCAGGATCTTTATGATATTCTTCTGCTTTAAAACTCGACTCCATAAAATATTTGTGGAACATTCCGTTCATTCCCAAACGAACAATTGTAGGCCCAACCAAACAACCTTCAATATAATAATTCAGCTGTTTACGAATTTCATTGTCTTCATGGTTCAATGCCGAAGGTAAAAGCGTATCGTTCTGATAACTTTCTAACAAAGGTTTCAATTTTAAGAATGGTTCTTTTTCGAACAATCGATTATGAAATCCTTGCGAAAATTGAATCATTTCCATGACCGGTTTCAAAGAATCTGCATAGCGCAACATTTGATCGAACTTTATAGTTTTTTCAACAGAAACCTGCGGTTTAACCTGATAATTCAAAAAACCTTGTGATGCTAGTACTCGTAACGCCACATTTAAGTAGCCTTCGTTTGCATTGAATTGAGTAGCAAGTTCGTTTAAAGTTACTTTTTCATTGTTCGAAATAAACTGTAATATATCGGCGTTATTAAGCGTAACTAAAACCGGCAGCGTTACAATTCCATCTAAATGACGAAAAATAACGCTTCGTAAATCTTTTTTATCCATAAATATGTAAATCTTCATTCAAATCACTACTCAACTAAATATGTAGTGACGACTATTTTTTAATCTTCACAAAATTAATAAACTTTATTTTACTACTATCTTTTTTATGAATATTTTTACAAAACCTCTTATTTTACAGGTTCTGCAATAATTTTAGTAATTTTGCAAAAAACGAATAATGAAAAACACATTACTTTTAATTTTGTTGGCTTTTAGTTTTCAAACAAACGCACAAACGGTTGAAGCTTCTACAACCATTCCTACAAATGAGTATTTAGATTTATTGGCTAGTAACTTGGAAATTCCCGATGCTGTTCAACAAAAATTTGCCAGCCAAGATTTAAACCTAACTATTGTATTAACCATTACAAAAGATGGTTCGGTTTTTAATCCGAAAATTCAAAATGATTCCCTGCAATTAGAATCGAACCTAAAAAAAGCGATTGAAAAATTACCAAAATGGAATCCTAAAACCGAAGACGGTGTTGCAGTTGTATCAAGAAAAGCTTTTAATTTGGTTATACCTGTAGAGCAAACTATTGAAGAAGAGCCAATCGCTGGGCAAGTTTATATGAAAGCAACACCAAAAGATGGATTACAAGGTTTTTACAGTAATTATGCTAAAAATTTTAATGGCAGTAAATTTTCGAATAGTAAAGAAATTAAAATGAGAGCTACATTCATTGTTGAAAAAGATGGTAGTTTAACAAACATTAAAATTGTAGAATCGAATGAACCAAGTTTAAATAAGGAAGCTATTCGTGTAATAGAATCACTGTCTAAATGGAATCCTGCAATTGAAAATGGCAAACCGGTTCGTTCTAATTTTAGCTTACCTATAACAATTAAACATAGAAATTAATCATTTGAAACCAATATAAATACCTATTTTTGCAATAAATTTTTTGAAATGAGTACACACAACACACCACCAACACACAAAGAGGTTAAGCCTATTGCACCAAAAGTAAAAGAATTGGTTGCAAATTCTAAATCGATCATCTTAGGAACGGTTGATGCCGAAGGTAACCCAAATTCAAGCTACGCTCCTTTTGTTAATATTGACAATAAATTCTATATTTTAGTTTCTTTTATGGCGCGCCATACTAAAAACTTAAGAGATCAGAAAAAAGCATCGATGATGTTTATTGCCGATGAAAGCGATTCTAAACAGATCTATGCTCGTGAACGTTTGACTTTTGATGTTACTACAACTCAAGTTGAAAGAGATTCTGCTCAATGGGATACCGTTGTTGAAAAATTAAAAGAAGCGCACGGAAAAGTGGTTGAAGTAATTGTTCCTATGGAAGATTTTATCATGATTGCTTTAAACCCAGTGAAAGGTGCTTACGTAAACGGTTTTGGTAGCGCTTATTTTGTTGATGAAAACTTAGATGTTTTAGAACACAGAAACGATATTAATCATGGTCAAAAACAATACTAATTATATAAGAAACTCCTTCAAATTGAAGGAATTTTTTTTATAGTACTTTATAAATTACAGGTTTACTTGGCGATGCATCATTTTCGAACGATGCTATCTGCAGGTTTAAAATATATGATCCGTCTGCAACTTCACTGTCAATAAAAACCAGTTCGGTAATGGTGCAGTTAAAACGCGCATCGGAATTTACTTCGTTCACATTTTTTACATTCCAAAAGGCTTTATGAGCTAATAACTTGCCTTCATCAACTTCTTTGTCAACACTTGGTAAATCAATCAGCAAATGTTCCACACCAATTTTTCTGATAAAAACAGCTGCTTCTTCTGACAAATACGCCGGATTAGTATTAGAATAATTCTTATGCTTTTTTTCGGATAAATTTGGAAGCGTTCTTATGATTAAAGCTTCGGGTGTTTTACCGTTCAAAGCTATTTCAATTTGGTTTTTTGTGATAACAAAATCATCATCGATTAGTTCAGGTTCGATAGAAATTAATTCGGAAGTAAAAAAGAAGGTTTTTAGCGTTTGATTGATCGAATAAAAATCTTTGGTAATATGTCCCAAACATTCGGTATGCGTACCGTGACCATGCGCATTGAACAAAATGTTATTAAAATTTGTAGATGATTTTCCTGATACTACGCTTCCCACAAAATCGCCCATAACCACCGGATTTATTTCAGGCTGATCTAAATACCACGCAATGGGGTTTTGGTCGTTATTTTGAATAGGTAAAGAAATATCGATTGGTTTTGATAAATCAATATTATATGTTGTATCGTGATGTTGTATTGTTGTTTTCATAGTTTTTATACTAATTCGTTAGTACTTTTATTATTGGCACTCTATATTCCTCATCTTTTTCGTGTATCTCAATTTCTTTAGTTTCTGTATTTATATTCAAATAAAGTTCAGAATACAAATCTTCATTATCTTCTTCAAAGAAAAGTTTAAGTTTATAGTAATCATTCTTGGCAAGATTTACCTTCTTCTCATTTAGTGAAAATACGGTTGCAGAAATAGTTTGTTTTGTAAAACTCTTTTTCATTGAGACTTCATACAATTCAGCTAATGCATTAACTAATTCATCACTTTCTTTCCCTATTGATTTAAAACTAACTCCTTTTAAAACAAAACCATTCTTATTATCTATTTCATCGCCTATAAATCCTGCATTTATTTTAGAACTTATTTCTATTTGAAGACCAACAACCTCTTCCTTATAAAGTCCTTTTGCTATATAAATATGTGAAGTATCAGTTCTTTTATCTTCAATAATTTTAAGAAAAATATCTTTCCAACCTTCTTCAACATCTATTCGAGAGGTAATTTCTTCAAGATTACTACTCTCAATATTACTCTTTTGTACGTTTTGATTGTTATTATTCTTACAACCAAATAAAAATGAAAAAAATCCCATAACAAGTATTAAAGTTATAAGTTTAGCCATGTTTTGTGTTGCTCTTTTGCTTCTTTAAACAGTTAATTACTTAATTTCTTCGCTAGTGCGAACATCTTGCTCGTACCTTAAAATTCCACAAACTTCTCACGAACGTGACGCTCGCGAGATTGTTGGAATTTATCAATCTATCATAAACAATTCACTTGCAATTCCGTCGCAAAAGAATTTACCTTTTAAAGTTGTTTTTAAAATAGTATCTTCAATAATCAGCTTTTCGTTAGTCAGAAAAACTTGTGCGTTTTTCAACAAATAAGCCAAATAATCTTGACCAAAATCGCTTTTAATTTTTTCTAATGATACGCCCCAAACCGTACGCAAACCGGTCATTACATATTCGTTGTATCGATCTTTTTTTGATAAAACCTCAACTTCGTTCGGTAGTTTATCTTGCTGAATTGCGTTTATGTACAAAGAATTATTAGCAATATTCCATGAACGGTTTTCGCCATTAAAACTAT
>CAMLFV010000199.1 GCA_946479395.1 uncultured Flavobacterium sp.
AAGTTATTTAACTTGTTGATTTTTAAGTGTTCAAAAACCTATAAAAATTTAATTATTAGTAGCTTTAATCTATAAAATTATATCTGTGGTAAAAGGTAAATATCTGAATATTATTGGTTTAATGTTTATTAGATAATGCACTATGGGGCAGTTCAAACTTAACTAAAACTTGAACTCTACCTAAAATACCTAAAATCGTGATTGTTTTCTATCTTTAACAATGTTTCGTAAATTAACTTGATTACATTTTCAACATCGCTTTTATGAACCATTTCAACAGTTGTGTGCATGTATCTTAAAGGTAACGAAATTAATGCCGAAGCTACACCGCCGTTACTGTAAGCAAAAGCATCGGTATCTGTTCCTGTAACACGAGAAGATGCTAATCTTTGGAAAGGAATGCTGTTCTTTTCGGCTGTATCAATAATTAAATCGCGTAAATTATTTTGAACTGCAGGTGCGTACGTAATTACCGGACCAGATCCAATTTTAGTTTCGCCCTCAATTTTTTTGTCGATCATTGGTGTAGTACTGTCATGACAAACATCGGTAACAATTGCAATGTTTGGTTTAATACTTTGCGTAATCATTTCGGCACCGCGTAAACCAACTTCTTCCTGAACAGAATTGGTTATATACAATCCAAAAGGTAATTTTTTATTGTTTTCTTTCAATAAACGGGCAACTTCTGCAATCATAAATCCGCCCATACGGTTATCCAAAGCGCGACAAACAAACTTATTATCGTTCAAAATTTCAAAACTATCAGGATAAGTTATTACACAGCCCACATGAATCCCCAAAGCTTCTACTTCGGCTTTTGAATCGCATCCGCAATCAATAAAAATGTTTTCAATTTTTGGTGTAGGCTCGTCTTTTCCTGCTCGTAATCTGGTGTGAATTGCTGGCCAACCGAAAACACCTTTTACAATTCCATTTTTAGTGTGAATGTTAACTCGCTTTGATGGAGCAATCATCTGGTCGCTTCCGCCGTTTCTAATCACATAAATCATTCCGTCTTCAGCAATATAGTTCACATACCACGAAATTTCGTCTGCATGTCCTTCAATAACCACTTTAAATTCCGCATCGGGATTTATTACACCAACGCAGGTTCCGTAAGTATCTGTAAAAACCGTATCAACATAAGGTTTTATGTAATCCATCCATAATTTTTGTCCTTCTTTTTCAAAACCTGTTGGCGATGCGTTGTTTAAATAACGTTCTAAAAAGGTCAACGAATCATTGTTTAGTATAGTTTTTGCAGTCATAATTTTTGTAAAAATTTTAAACGAATTTACTAATAATTTTGTTCTATATTTACTTTAAAATTACACGCTTAACAATGAAAAAATTTTTAATAATATTTTTTTCTTTTTTTGCATTACAAATCAATGCACAAGTACATGACTGGGAGAAATATGCCGATTCTTTGCGTACAAATGTTTTAGACGATGGCGAAATTGAAAAGGAATTTTTGCTGCCGGAATTACATATTAATTTTTCGAAGGAAGAATTAGAACGCATTAAGATACAGAATGTTTTAAAAAGAAGAATTTTGCGGGTTTACGGATATGCCGTTAAAACCAGCGACAACTTAACGACTTTGAATGAAAATATGGCGAAGATGGAATCAAATTCGCAAAAAAGAAAGTATGTAAGACAAACAGAAAAATACCTGAAAGATCAGTTCGAAGAACCTTTGAAAAAACTTTCACGTAAAGACGGACAAATTTTGGTTAAATTAATCAATCGCCAAACAAATAAAAGTACGTTTGAATTGGTTAAAGATTTAAAAAGCGGTTGGTCTGCATTTTGGAATCAGCAGGCTGCTAAATTGTTCGATATAAATTTAAAGACAAAGTACGAACCGGCAGATGTTTTAGAAGATTTTTACATAGAAATGCTAATACAAGAGCTGGCTGCCGAAGGTAGAATTGATTACCGCCCAGCAGCCCGAAATCTTAAAATGGAGCAAGTAAAAGCTAATTGGAAAAACAAATTAGGTGATTCTGGATATTATCCCGAGGAAAATTAATCAAACATTTTTGGTATATTTGCAATAAGCAATACATTCATGGAACAATTCATTGTATCGGCACGAAAATACCGTCCGCAAACTTTTAAAGACGTTGTTGGTCAGCAAACAATTACAAGCACATTAGTTAATGCTATAGAGAACAATCATTTGGCTCAGGCATTATTATTTACCGGTCCGCGAGGAGTTGGTAAAACTACTTGTGCACGTATTTTGGCTCGAAAAATTAACCAGATCGGTTACGATGATCCTAATGAAGATTTTGCTTTTAATGTGTTTGAATTAGATGCGGCATCGAATAACTCTGTAGAAGATATCCGTAATTTGATTGACCAAGTTCGTATACCACCACAAACGGGAATCTATAAAGTGTATATTATAGATGAGGTGCACATGTTGTCATCGGCAGCTTTTAATGCATTCTTGAAAACGTTAGAAGAGCCGCCAAAACATGCCATTTTTATTTTGGCGACAACAGAAAAACATAAGATTATTCCAACTATATTATCTCGTTGTCAGATATTTGATTTTAAGCGAATTACCGTTAACGATGCAAAGGAATACTTAAAGGAAGTTGCTGTTAGCCAGAATATTACTTTTGAAGATGATGCGTTGCAGATTATTGCTCAAAAAGCAGACGGAGCCATGCGTGATGCGCTATCTATTTTTGACCGAGTGGTATCGTTCTGTGGAACCAATTTAACTCGACAAGCAGTTGCAGAAAACCTGAATGTTTTAGATTACGATTATTATTTAAAAGTTACCGATTTAATTATTTCAAACGATATTCCTAACTTATTGCTGGCTTTTGATGGAATTTTGGCAAAGGGATTCGATGGAAATCATTTTGTGACAGGTTTGGCATCGCATTTTAGAAATTTGTTGGTTTGTAAAAATCCACAAACGCTTATTTTATTAGATGTTAGTGATGAAAACAAGAATTTGTTTTATCAGCAGGCGCAAAAAATCTCTCAAGAGATATTGATCGAAGCAATTAATATTGCCAATGCGTGCGATTTAAAATATAAAACATCGGTAAACCAGCGTTTGTTGGTAGAATTGTGTTTAATGCAGTTGGCAACGCTGACGCACCCTGAAAAAAAAAATTTAAATCAGAACTAATTCCGGCAGCATTTTTTATAAATGTAAGTAAAAGCAGCAGTCATTCCATTGTGGTTGAAGAGCCTAAAACTGTTATTGTCAAAGAGAAAAACGATGTTGAAGATCTTTCTGTAGATTCAAATACAGAAGATTTAAATATGCAGAAAGTTATCTTATCTAAAGAAACGGGCGAACATCAGATTTCTGCACTTTCATTAAAAAGCATTAAGAAAAAAAGAGAATTAGAAGCTTCTATAAATCCAATTCAGATCAATCAGGAAGATTTACCGAACGATCATTTCACTTTTGAAGAGCTTAAGCAACATTGGGATTTTTGTTCGAACCAATACTATACAACCGGCAGAATGCTAATGTCTTCTACCATGAACATGGCAAACCTAACATTAAATGAAAATGTTTTAACTGTTGAATTTCCTAACACGGGCAGTAAATTAACTTTTGAAGAAAATTTGTACGATCTGGTTTCGTTCATTCATAAAAAACTAAACAATTATCATTTAAAAATTGATGTTAAGGTAAACGAACAAACCGAAATTAAAAAAGCATACACTATTCACGATAAGTTAGATTATCTTAAAGAATTGAATCCGGCTTTAGATGTGTTGATTAAAACCTTTGATTTAGAAATAAAACCATAAAAAAATGAAGACTAAAAATCTTCATTTTTTCTATCGTCAATTTCAAGTTTCAATAGAATTTTAGCTACATCACTTTCGGCAAAAGATAAATTTCCGGCTACAAAAACGCCTCGTTCACCAGTTGTAAAATTTTCAATTCCATAAACGGTAGCTTCATCATCAGGATCGCTCATGCCTTCGTATCGGTAAATTTCCACAATTCCAAAACTGTTTGGCGATGCTAAAATTTGTTTTTCTTCAACATTAAAATCAACAGAAAATCCTTTGTCTTTTAATTCTTCCAACGCTTTTTCTACGGTAGCGTAATGATACATTTTTTTCATAGTTTGTAATTTTATCTGTAAGTTAATAATTTTTGGTTTAACAGCTTTAAAAATTATCATAAAATCTAATAACAACTTTTTTGTTTGTACTTTTGTAAAAAATGTAATTATGATATCAATAGGAAACTTCAATACGTTAAAAATTGCAAGAAGAACCAATGTTGGACTGTATTTGACCGATGGAAACGAAGATGTGCTTTTGCCTAAAAAGTATCTGCCAGAAAATTTTGAAATTGGTGATGATATAGAAGTTTTTGTTTATTTGGATCATGAAGAACGCCCGGTTGCTACAACCCTTGAACCATATATTTTTTTAAACGAATTTGCTCTTTTAAAAGTGAACTACATTAATGATTACGGTGCTTTTATGGATTGGGGTTTAGAAAAAGATTTGTTTGTTCCGTTCAGAGAGCAAGCACGCGCAATGGTTGCAGGTAATTATTATATGATTTATATGAGACTTGATGATAAAACGAACCGTTTGGTGGGATCATCTAAATTAAATCAGTTTTTAGATAATACAAATCTTACGGTTGAAGTAGGGGAAGAGGTTGATTTGATTGTTTCTCACATCACCGAAGCCGGAATTAACGTGATCATCAATGAGAAACACAAAGGATTGATGTATCAGAACGAAACTTTTGAAGATTTTAGAACAGGCGACCGAATTATTGGGTACAT
>CAMLFV010000200.1 GCA_946479395.1 uncultured Flavobacterium sp.
AAGTTAAGTCCGATTGCGCAGATGGTACTGCATCTTAATGTGGGAGAGTATGTCGTCGCCTTTTTTTAGAAAGTCCTTATCAATTCTGATAAGGACTTTTTTTTTATTTACTAATACCGTTCGCTTCGCTCGGGTGGTGCGTAGCGTTTCTCCGCTGCCTTTTTTTAGAAGTTCTTTACAGACACGAGCGCAGCGAACTGACGAAGTAAATGTAAGGGACTTTTTTTTGTTATTAACCACAGATATCACAAGTTTGTACTGATTTTTAATTTTATAAAGGAATTTTAAACCTTAAACTTTAAACAAATATTACTCAAACATCCAGCATCATGCACCAAACACCCCTCAATAGGGATTAAGCGATTGTTGGAGCTCTTTGTTATTTAAAAAAAACAAAAGCGACTCGCGATAGCCCGACCTGTAGCGATAGCGGAAAGGATTGTCTTGATTAATATACATAAAAAAACTCCTATGAATGCAGGAGTTTAAATAATTTAATTTGAAAGTATTACTTTACAATACTTTCTATTTCTTTTAATATTTTTTGTGCCAAATTATCAGCTGCTTCCCGTGTAGTTGCTTCGGTATAAATACGAATGATAGGTTCGGTATTTGATTTTCTTAAATGTACCCATGAATCTGCTAAATCTATTTTTACGCCATCAACGGTGCTTATTTTTTCGTTTGCATATAGTTTTTGCATTTCTTCTAAAATGGCATCAACGTTGATTTCGGGTGTTAGTTCAATTTTGTTTTTACTCATATAATAAGCCGGATAAGAAGCTCTTAAAGCAGCTACATCTAAATCTTGCTTTGCCAAATGCGTTAAAAATAAAGCTACACCAACCAAAGCATCTCGACCGTAATGAATTTCCGGATAAATAATTCCGCCGTTACCTTCGCCGCCAATTATGGCATTGTTTTTCTTCATTAATTCTACCACATTAACTTCGCCAACTGCCGATGCTTCGTACATTCCGTTGTGTTTTTCTGTAACATCTCTTAAAGCTCGAGAAGATGACATATTTGAAACGGTATTACCCGGAGTTTTGCTCAAAACATAATCTGCAACGGCAACCAACGTATATTCTTCGCCAAACATTTCGCCGTTGTTGCTAATGAATGCCAAACGATCTACATCGGGATCAACCACAATACCAAAATCGGCTTTTTCTTTTACAACCAATTCGCAAATATCTGTTAAATGTTCCTTTAATGGTTCAGGATTGTGAGGAAAATGTCCGTTTGGTTCACAGTACAATTCAACTACTTCAACGCCCATTTTCTTTAACAAATCTGGAATTACGATTCCGCCCGAAGAATTTACACCATCGACAACTACTTTGAATTTTTTGCTTTTTACAGCTTCCACATCAACCAGTTTTAGGTTTAAAACTTCATCGATATGGCGATCCATGTAATCGGTAATTTCGGTAATGGTTCCCAACGAATCAACATCGGCAAAATCAAAACTATCAGACTCTGCAATTTCTAAAATCAAAGCACCTTCGGCTCCGCTTAAAAATTCGCCTTTATTGTTCAATAATTTCAGTGCATTCCATTGTTTTGGATTGTGCGATGCTGTTAGAATAATACCGCCATCAGCTTTTTCTAAAGGAACAGCAACTTCAACAGTTGGCGTGGTTGATAATCCTAAATCTATAATATTAATTCCCAATCCAACCAATGTTTGCATAACCAACTGGTGGATCATTGGACCCGAAATGCGCGCATCACGACCAATTACAACGGTTAATTTATCTTTTTGTAAGCTGTTTTTTAGGAAAGTACCATAAGCAGATGCGAATTTTACAGCATCGATCGGAGTTAAATTTTCGCCCACGTTACCGCCAATGGTACCGCGAATCCCGGAAATAGATTTTATTAAGGTCATTTATTTACTTTTTTTAACAAACAAATATAAAGAATGATTACTTTAGATAAACACAATTCACGCTATTTTTATATTATGAATTTTTTGGCGCATATTTATTTATCGGGAACGAATGAACGCATACAGATCGGCAATTTTATGGGCGATGGTCTTCGTGGGAAAGACTACAAACATTATCATACCGATATTCAGTTGGGTGTTTTACTGCATCGTTCTATTGATAGTTTCACTGATTTTCATCCGATATTTCGTCAATCAAAACACCGACTGGTTCCAAAGTTCAATCATTTTTCAGGGATTATTATCGATATGTTTTACGATCATTTTCTGGCAAAAGAATGGAATATGTATCATCATGAAGATTTAGCGGTTTTTACCCAACGATTTTATCGAAGTTTAGAAAATCATAAAGATGAGCTCAATATAAAAACCCGTGATTTACTGCCGTATCTTGTCAATCAAAATTGGTTAGAGCGCTATGCATATTTGACTGATCTACAGCAGATTTTAAAACAGATGGATCAGCGTTTTCCGTTAAAATCAAACATGAATGAAGCAGTTGATGATTTATATGCGCATTACGAAGATTTTCAACGGGAATTTCATTTGTTTTTTAAAGATTTAATGGTGCATGCCGAAGCAGAACGATTTAGAATTGCAGAAGAACTTAAAAAATGATTGGGTTTTAATTTTAAGTAAGTTACTTTTGCATAATGGACGCAGCCAAAAACAAAAAAAACAGATTTAAGAAAACTTTTCGATACCTTGAAGGAATATTGTATTTACTAAAAACAATTATTTCAGATCGACAGTTTTTATATATTTCGTGTGTTTTGGTTGGTATTTCGTCTGCGTTGGCGGTTATTCTTTTAAAATCTTTCGCGCACAGTGTTTTTAAATTGGCAACTTATTTAGATACCATTTACAAACTGCCATTTTCTAACAGTATTTTTCCTGTAATTGGTATTTTGCTCACTGTTTTTATCATTAAAAAGTTTTTAGACGGATCTATAGAAAAAGGCACCAGCCAAATTATGATTGCGGTTGCAAAGAAATCGGGTTATATGCCCAGAAAACAAATGTACGCGCAAATTATTACCAGTTCGTTAACGGTTGGTATGGGCGGATCTGCCGGATTAGAATCTCCAATTACCATTACTGGTGCCGCATTTGGATCGAACTTTGCACAAAATTTTCGATTTAATTATAAAGACCGAACGTTGCTATTGGCTTGTGGGGTGGCTTCAGGTATTGCAGCTGCGTTTAACGCCCCAATTGCGGGTGTACTTTTCGCTATTGAAGTAATTATTGCCGATATGAGCGTTACAGCGTTTATTCCTTTAATGATTTCATCGGCAACCGGAGCTATTGTTTCGGCAGTGGTTTTAAAAGAAAGCATCATATTAAATTTTAAAAGTCAGTTTACTTTTGATTATTCCAACATTGGCTATTATGTGTTGGTAGGCGTTGCTGCTGGTTTTTTCTCGATTTATCATGCCCGAATGTTTCGTAAGGTAGAACATTTTGCATCGAACCTGCCGTTTGGCACCTATCGAAAAGCCTTGATTGGTGCGAGTATGTTGGCGGTTCTTATCTTTCTTTTTCCTACACTTTTTGGCGAAGGATATGAAAGTATTAAATCTTTAGCAAATAACAATGCATCCGACATTCTTGAAAATTCATTATTAGAAAAATTTCGTAAAAATCCTTGGATTGTTTTGGCTTTTGTGGGTTTAACAGCCTTTATAAAAAGTATTGCTACCGGTTTAACATTAGGATCAGGAGGAAACGGCGGAAATTTTGCTCCATCGCTTTTTGTAGGATCTTATCTGGGATACATGGTGGCAAAGTTTATAGAATTGATCGGACTTAAAAAATTACCAATCGAAAATTTTACCGTTGTAGGTATGGCTGCCGTTTTAAGCGGTTTGTTTCATGCGCCATTAACTGCCATTTTCCTAATTGCCGAAATTACCGGCGGTTACGGTTTAATGGTTCCGTTGTTGATTGTTTCGTCGATTAGTTTTGCGATTTCTAAACGATACGATAATTATTCTATGGATATTTTTACCATTGCAGATAAAGGCTTGGTGTTTACATCAGACAAAGACAAAAATATTTTAAATAAGATCGAATTACACAATATTTACAGTAACGATGCCGAAGTTTTAACAATGGATCATTCTATGTACGATGTTAAAAATCTGTTTTTAACTACCAGTCAAACTTTTATTCCTATAATTAATGAAGAACGAAATGTGTTGGGAATTATTTATTTGAATGATGTTCGATCTATTTTGTTTAACAATTACAAATTAAGTTCCACATTTATAGAAACCGAAATGAAACCTGCTTTTTCGGTATCACTTTCAGAAAACACAGGAAATGCACTTCAGATAATAGACGAAAACCATTTGTCTGAAATATTGGTCACGCAACAAAATAAATTGATTGGTTATGTTACCAAAGTGAAAATTTTAGAAGTTTACCGTGAAAATTTAAAGAATTTAAGGATTGAGTAAATGTTTATTAGCTAATTAGCTAATTCGAAAATAAGCTCATTAATGATGTCTGTGGTTATTTTACCAAAGCTTTAATATCTTAAAAAACTAAACAGTATTCATTAGAGCAATGATACTATCTCCATATTGCCTTTTCTTGTTTTCTCCAATTCCATTTATCTTATCCAAATCATCTATTGTCTCAGGTTTTATTTTAGCAATTGAAATGATGGTTTTGTTTGTTAGTACCATATAGGCAGGAATGTTTTCTTCTTTAGATTTATCCCAACGCCATTGCTTAAAATAAGCTACAATTTCTTTTTCCTTATCGGTTAACGGTTCTTCATCAAAAATATTTTTTTTATTTTCTTGTGATTCGATATAATTTTCTTCTTTTTCTTCA
>CAMLFV010000201.1 GCA_946479395.1 uncultured Flavobacterium sp.
CAGTTAAAGAAGTTAACGAATTAGCAACAATATTAAAAGATGAGTATGGTATCGAACCAGCTGCTGCTGCAGTTGTAGTATCAGGTGGTGGTGAAGCTGCTGCTGCTGAAGAGCAAACTGAATTTACAGTTGTATTAAAAGAAGCTGGTGCTTCTAAATTAGCTGTAGTTAAAGCTGTTAAAGAATTAACAGGTTTAGGATTAAAAGAAGCTAAAGATTTAGTAGACGGTACTCCAGCAAACGTTAAAGAAGGTATTTCTAAAGACGAAGCTGAAGGATTGAAAAAAGCATTAGAAGAAGCTGGTGCTGTGGTTGAGTTAAAATAATCTCACACATATAAATTTTTACGGTTTAGGCCTTGGAAGTTATTCCAATGGCCTAAACCATTTTGCATATAAAAAATAATCAATAGCGAAGAAAAGAACAAGTAATTTTCCTGGCTTGTTTTTAAGATGTGTTGATTGTTTAAAATTAGGAAGTATTACATAGCTGTGTTTTTACACAAAAAAATTACTTTTTTAAACCAAAATTTTGTTCATTAATGATTACAAATCATACTGAAAGGTTAAATTTTGCCTCTACAAAAAATATCCCTGCGTATCCGGACTTTCTTGATATTCAGGTAAAATCATTTAAAGATTTTTTTCAATTAGAAACAAAATCTGATGAAAGAGGTAACGAAGGTTTATACAAAACCTTCATGGAAAATTTCCCAATTACGGATACACGCAATCAATTCGTTTTGGAATTTTTAGACTATTTCGTTGATCCTCCACGTTATTCAATCGAAGAATGTATAGACAGAGGTTTAACCTATAGCGTACCTCTTAAAGCTCGTTTAAAATTATATTGTACAGACCCGGAACACGAAGATTTTGAAACAATTGTTCAAGATGTGTATTTAGGTACTATACCATATATGACACCAAGCGGAACCTTTGTAATTAATGGTGCGGAGCGCGTTGTTGTTTCGCAATTACACAGATCGCCGGGTGTATTCTTTGGTCAGTCATTCCACGCTAACGGTACTAAGTTGTATTCTGCACGTATTATTCCTTTCAAAGGTTCTTGGATCGAATTTGCTACAGATATCAACAGTGTAATGTATGCGTACATCGACCGTAAGAAAAAATTACCTGTAACTACTTTATTCCGTGCAATTGGTTTTGAAAGAGATAAGGATATCTTAGAGATTTTTGACCTTGCAGAAGAAGTAAAAGTATCTAAAACAGGATTAAAGAAATACATTGGTCGTCGTTTGGCTGCACGTGTATTGAATGTTTGGCATGAGGATTTCGTTGATGAGGATACAGGTGAGGTTGTAACGATACCACGTACCGAAATTATTTTAGATCGTGATATTGTTCTTGATAAAGACAATGTTGAGGAAATTATAGAGGCAGACGTTAAAACGATTCTTTTACATAAAGAAGACAGTAACCTTGCCGATTATACCATTATTCACAACACGCTTCAAAAAGATCCAACAAACTCTGAAAAAGAAGCTGTAGAATATATTTACCGTCAATTAAGAAACGCATTACCTCCTGATGAAGAAACAGCAAGAGGTATCATAGATAAATTATTCTTTTCTGACCAACGTTACAATTTAGGTGATGTAGGTCGTTACAGAATGAATAAAAAATTGAACTTAAATACGCCGATCGACAAACAAGTTTTAACAAAAGAAGATATCATTACGATTGTTAAATATTTGATCGAGCTTATTAATTCAAAAGCAGAGATCGATGATATCGATCACTTGTCAAACCGTCGTGTACGTACAGTTGGCGAGCAATTATCAGCACAATTTGGTGTTGGTTTAGCACGTATGGCACGTACAATTCGCGAGCGTATGAACGTTCGTGATAACGAGGTGTTTACCCCAATCGATTTGATTAATGCAAAAACATTATCATCGGTTATCAACTCATTCTTCGGAACAAACCAGCTATCTCAGTTCATGGATCAAACCAATCCATTGGCAGAGATCACACATAAGCGTCGTTTATCGGCATTAGGACCAGGTGGTCTTTCTCGTGAAAGAGCAGGATTTGAGGTTCGTGACGTTCACTATACGCACTATGGTCGTTTATGTCCGATTGAAACTCCAGAGGGACCAAACATTGGTTTGATTTCATCTTTGGCAGTTTACGCGAAAGTAAACAACATGGGATTCATTGAAACACCTTACCGTAAAGTTGATAATGGTGTGTTGAATTTAACTGAAGCTCCGGTTTATTTATCGGCAGAAGAAGAAGAAGAAAAATTAATCGCACAAGCAACCATTAATGTTGCGAAAGATGGAACTATTGAAGACGAAAGAGTAGTTGCAAAACAAGATGCCGATTTCCCGGTAGTTGAACCAAAAGAGTTAAACTATGCCGACGTTGCACCTAACCAAATTGCTTCTATTTCGGCTTCGTTGATTCCTTTCTTGGAACACGATGATGCGAACCGTGCGTTGATGGGATCAAACATGATGCGTCAGGCAGTACCTTTATTACGTCCGGAATCTCCAATTGTTGGTACCGGATTAGAAAAACAGGTTGCTACCGATTCTCGTGTATTGATTAATGCAGAAGGCGAAGGAGAAGTTGTTTATGTAGATGCACAGAAAATTACTATTAAGTACGACCGTACTGATGACGAGCGTTTAGTAAGTTTCGATGCTGATGAGAAAACATACAACTTAATCAAATTCCGTAAAACCAACCAAAGTACATCTATCAACTTAAAACCAATTGGTCGCACAGGTGACCGCGTTACCAAGGGACAGGTTTTATGTGAGGGATATGCTACACAAAATGGTGAATTGGCTTTAGGACGTAACTTACAGGTAGCGTTCATGCCTTGGAAAGGTTATAACTTCGAGGATGCAATTGTAATTTCAGAGCGTGTTGTACGTGACGATATTTTTACATCGATCCATATTGATGATTATACGTTAGAAGTTCGTGATACCAAATTAGGATCAGAAGAGTTAACGAATGACATTCCAAACGTTTCAGAAGAAGCTACTAAAGATTTAGATGAAAACGGAATGATCCGTATTGGTGCGGAAGTGAAGCCTGGCGATATCTTAATTGGTAAAATCACACCAAAAGGAGAATCAGATCCAACACCGGAAGAAAAATTATTACGCGCAATTTTTGGTGATAAAGCTGGTGATGTTAAAGACGCATCGTTAAAAGCTTCTCCATCGTTACGTGGTGTAGTTTTAGATAAAAAATTATTTGCCCGTGCGGTAAAAGATAAACGTAAGCGTTCTAAAGACAAAGAAGATATTGCTTTGTTAGATACACAGTTCGAAGTTAAATTCAACGAATTGAAAGAGCGTTTGGTAGACAAGTTGTTCCACTTGGTAAATGGTAAAACATCGCAAGGTGTAATGAACGATTTAGGTGAAGAAGTATTACCAAAAGGTAAAAAATTCACGTTGAAAATGTTACACGCTGTAGAAGATTTTACACACTTAACAAAAGGACAGTGGGCTACAGACGATTATACCAATGAAATGATCACTGATTTAATTCACAACTATAAAATTAAATTAAACGACATTCAAGGAGTATTGCGTCGCGAGAAATTTATGATTACGGTTGGTGACGAATTACCATCAGGTATCTTAAAATTAGCTAAAGTTTACATTGCTAAAAAACGTAAATTACGTGTGGGTGATAAAATGGCGGGTCGTCACGGAAATAAAGGTATCGTTGCAAAAATCGTTCGCGATGAAGACATGCCTTTCTTAGAAGACGGAACTCCTGTTGATATCGTATTAAACCCACTTGGTGTACCATCTCGTATGAACATCGGTCAGATTTACGAAACCGTTTTAGGATGGGCAGGTAAAAAATTAGGTAAAAAATACGCAACCCCAATTTTCGATGGTGCATCTTTAGAAGAAATCAACGCATTAACAGACGAAGCTGGTGTACCACGTTTCGGACACACTTATTTGTATGATGGTGGAACAGGTGAGCGTTTCGATCAAAAAGCAACGGTGGGTGTAATTTACATGTTGAAATTAGGACACATGGTAGATGACAAAATGCACGCACGTTCTATTGGTCCGTACTCTTTAATTACGCAACAGCCTTTAGGAGGTAAAGCGTTATTTGGAGGTCAGCGTTTTGGAGAGATGGAGGTTTGGGCTCTTGAAGCTTACGGTGCATCGGCTACATTACGTGAGATATTGACTGTTAAATCGGATGACGTTATTGGTAGAGCTAAAACGTACGAGGCAATCGTAAAAGGTGAACCAATGCCAGAACCAGGATTACCTGAATCATTCAATGTATTAATGCATGAATTAAAAGGTCTTGGTTTAGATATCAGATTAGAAGAATAACAAAACCATATAGTATTCAGTTTTTAGGTAGATCGCCCAAAAACTGAATACTTAATTTCAATAAGTTTTTAGGATTTATACCCGTAAACCGTTCCGATTTTTTATAACATAGTTTATAATTAGCACTTCACGATAGGCATCTGAAGTTTAGAGAAGTAATCCGAGGTAGTGTTTAAGTCTTAATGTTTAACAGCTTTCGACTTAAATAAGAATCAATTTTTAATTGCAAATAAATCAATAGTAAAAACTATGATGAATAACAGAAACAACAGTAAAGACAAAAATACTGTAAAAAGGTTTAACAAAATCTCCATAGGTTTAGCATCACCTGAATCGATCTTAGCAGAATCGAGAGGTGAAGTTTTAAAACCTGAAACTATTAACTATCGTACGCACAAACCAGAGCGCGATGGTTTATTCTGTGAGCGTA
>CAMLFV010000202.1 GCA_946479395.1 uncultured Flavobacterium sp.
GCAGTTTGTATCCCCATTTTATTGCTTCATTATTGGGCAATTGTTCCATGAGTGCCTGTCGAAGCGTCTGCCTGGCAATATGAATATTAGTTTTTTTGGAAGTTTTTGGTTCGGAATTTTCAATCCATTTTCGCATTCCCCATTCGGCAACTACATTTCCGTCTGGTGTATGAACGATGTGTTTTGTAGAAACAACACCATTTTTAAAATTAGAAATTCCAAATCCTTCCATGGCTTTACTCGCTTGTTGTAAAGTTAATCCGTAACCTTGAGATCGACTATTAAAGGCTAAATCGCGTTCAAAAATTGTAAACGGAATGCCACGGTGCAAACAAGCCACAGCAAGTGCAGTACCACCAATACCACCCCCGATAATGGCAATATGCGGAAATTCCTCTGTATTATAAATAGTTTGATTTGCAGACGTAATTAATCCGGATCCAGCACAATGAACGCACGTTTTTAAAGGCGTGAGATTGTTTTTTAATTTCTTACGTATACGTTGCTTTTTTTTGCCCATCCCGTTACATTCTTCACAAACTCTTTTATAGTTCATTCTCAATTTCAATAAAATTACACAGCAACCTCACTTTTCTTATACAATTTGTTTCTATAATCAATTCCCCAATTGGCAATTTCTTCTATTATCGGGCTTAAGGTTTTGCCGTATTCGGTAATTTCATATTCTACCGTAACAGGTTTAGTATTAAAAACGGTTCGTTTTACCAAATGATTCATTTCTAAATCTTGCAGTTCTTTAGACAGCATTTTTGTTCCGATGCCGTCAATCTCTCTTAAAAGATCCATAAAACGTAATTTTTCACCTCGAATCAATGTTCCTAAAATATGGAATTTCCATTTACCCGATAGTATTTCCATGGTGTCTTTAATCGCAGTCATTCTGGTTTGGCACACAGCGTTATTGTTAAGTACGGCTTTTTTCTTCATTTTATTTTGATGATTTATAAATCAGATTACAAAAATACGGTTTTATACTATAGTTTCTTCAAGGAAATTAGTTTCCAAAAGGAAACCAATAGCTAAAATAACTTTAATATCCTGTAAATTTACCATCTGAATAATTAAAAAATATAATTAATTTTATAATGAAAAAAGTATTTGTTTTAGCCATTGTGGCATCGGCTTTTATTGTTTCTTGCCAGCGTGCAGCCAGCGATCAATCTACAACAACAGCTCCGCAAGAAGTTGCTGCCGAAAAAGGTGCAACTTACACTGTAAATAAAGAAACAAGCCAAGTAAAATGGACAGGTTACCACAAAGGTGGTTTAAACCCACGTTTTGGAATTATTAAAAGCGAAGGAACGCTTTCTGCTGAAAACGGTGCTGTTACAGGTGGATCTTTTGTTATGGATATGAAATCTATTTTAACAGACGCGGCTTCGGTTGATCCGGCTTCATCGGGCGGAAAAACGTCAGCAGATTTAGATTTACACTTAAAAAATGTAGATTTCTTTGATGTTGCAAAGTATCCTACTGCAAAATTTGAAATTACATCGGTTAAAAGCTTTGATGCTGCTACCGATAAAAGTACTATTGCTGATGCAAACTTCGTAATCAGCGGAAACTTAACCATTAAAGAAAAAACGGTTAACGTTACTTTCCCTGCAAAAGCGGTAGTTTCTGATACAGAAATTGCATTAACATCTAAATTTACAATCAACCGCCAAGATTGGGGATTAGTTTACGGAACTGATGGTGATGCGAAAGATTGGATGATTTCTCAGGAAATTGATATCGAATTAAATATTAAAGGAAATAAGTAGTTATTTTTTCATAGTTAATAAAAAAGAGCGTGTTTGTTTTAACATGCTCTTTTTGCTTTGATGCTATTCCATTAATTTTACTGGAGCTAAATTCTGTAATTCTTCTTCGGTAAATAAGCGGTAATGTACTTTAAAGGTTTTGCCTAATGGAGTTTCCAATGAAAAACCACCTGCACCAAATCCGTCTAAAACATCTAATGTAAAGTGGCTGAATTTCCAATATTCAAATAAATCGCGATCTACCCAAAATTCTGAACCTTCTATCGTTCCAATTAATACATCGTTCATTCGAGGGAAAAATCCGCCTTTTTCAAAACACTGCGGTTGCGTACCTTCGCAACATCCACCTGCCTGATAAAACATCAAAGGTCCGTGTGTTTCTTTTAACTGATGGATTAATGCTGTTGCTTTTTCTGTTGCGTCGAGTCTTTGAATCATAGCTTTTGTTTAAAATGATTGATAAAAATTAAAGCCAGAAGCACGCTTCTGACTTTAAATATACAAGTAAATCTACTAAAAGAAACCTAATTTGTTTTTGTTGTAAGAAATCAACATGTTTTTTGTTTGACGGTAATGACCCAACATCATTTTATGATTTTCACGTCCAACACCTGATTGTTTGTATCCGCCAAATGGTGCACCAGCAGGGTAGTTGTGGTAATTGTTTACCCAAACACGACCAGCCTGAATGGCTCTTGGAACTTGGTAAAGTTCATGCGCATCGCGTGTCCAAACACCAGCGCCCAATCCGTAAATAGTATCGTTTGCAATTTCAATGGCTTCTTCAACCGTTTTAAAAGTGGTAACAGCCAATACAGGTCCAAAAATTTCTTCCTGAAAAATTCGCATGTTATTGGTTCCTTTAAATAAGGTAGGTTTAATGTAGTAACCGCTTTCCAAATCGCCTTGTAGTTTATTCACATCACCACCTGTAAGTACTTCTGCACCTTCTTCTTTTCCTAAAGCAATGTACGAACTGATTTTATCGAACTGAATTTTTGATGCCTGCGCACCCATCATTACAGTTGTATCTAAAGGATCTCCAATTTTTATTGCTTCAACACGTGCAATTACTTTTTCAATGAATTTATCGTAAATATCTTCCTGAATTAATAAACGCGACGGACATGTACAGATTTCACCTTGGTTAAAAGCAAAAAGTACAGCACCTTCAATAGCTTTATCTAAAAACTCATCGTCTTTATCCATAACGGAATTAAAGAAGATATTTGGCGATTTTCCGCCTAATTCTAAAGTCACTGGAATAATATTTTCGGTAGCGTACTGCATTACCAAACGACCAGTAGCTGTTGATCCTGTAAAGGCTGCCTTGGCAACTTTTGGATTTGTAACTAATGATCTTCCTAATTCTGCACCAAAACCGTTCACAACATTTATAACACCCGCCGGTAATAAATCACCAATAAGTTCCATTAATACCAAAATTGATGTTGGCGTACTTTCGGCTGGTTTTAAAACCACACAATTTCCAGCTGCTAAAGCAGGTGCCAGTTTCCAAATTGCCATTAATAAAGGGAAATTCCAAGGAATAATTTGCGCAACAACGCCAATTGGTTCATGAACAATTAACGATACCGTATGTTCATCTAATTCTACATGCGAACCTTCTTCGGCACGAATTACACCGGCAAAATATCTAAAATGATCAATTCCTAGGGGAATATCTGCATTCAAAGTTTCGCGAACCGCTTTACCGTTGTCAATTGTTTCAACAGTTGCAAGGTAATCAAGATTTTGTTCCATACGGTCGGCAATCTTGTTCAGAATAATGCTTCGTTCGGTAGCCGATGTTTTTCCCCAGGTTTTAAAAGCTTTATCGGCAGCATTTACCGCCAATTCCAAGTCTTCTTTGGTAGAATGTGCTACTTTTGTGAACACTTTTCCGTTGATCGGCGAAATATTATCGAAATATTTTCCTTGCACAGGTGCAGTCCATTTTCCATCGATATAATTCTCGTATTGGCTTTTAAATTCTGGCCATTTTTTTACATTCTCGTTACTCATAATCTTTAGTTTTAAGTTTACTTAAATTGATTAATGTAAATTACTCTTAATTCGGTGTAAAAAATGAATCGATTTGTGTCAAAAAATAGTAAATTAGTGCCAATGTGTAGTAAATCTAAGTTTTGTATCTTATGAATTCATCAATCAGTAGCATATACGATAAAGGAAAAGTTGTTACGCCTATAGAAAATAAATTGAGTTTCCAGACCGATGAATTGGATCTGCATTTGTTTGAAACGAAGATGAAAACATCGGGTTTTTCTTTGGCTTTTGATGAACTTTCGCTGATTACCATGCTGTCAGGAAAAAAGGTAATACACTTTAATAAAGAACATTCGTTTGAATTTTTGCCTGAAGAATCGTTGGTGCTTGATAAAAAACAGGGAATGAATATTGATTTTCCCGAAGCCGAATACGATAATCCTACGCGTTGTTTGGCTTTGATTATTTCTCCTGATGAAATTAAGGAAACCTTGATGCAGCTTAATGAAAGTGCTCCAAAAATTGATCATACCGAATGGACGGTTGATAGTTCTACATTAAAATTTACGAACGATCAATTACTTAATAAAAATATTGAACGTATTATTTTGTTGGCATCGTCAAATTCTGAATACCGTGATGCTCTTGGAAAGTTAATGACCAAAGAATTGATTATAAATCTGCTGCAGTCTAAAGCTCGGGATTTTCTTTTGGGAAAAACAGATACTTTGGCAAATAATAATCAGTTGGCTTTTGCAATTGAATATATCCGTAAAAATCAGGATCGACAGCTTACTGTTGAAGAAGTTGCCGAAAAAGCACACATGAGCAAATCTACTTTCTATAGATATTTTAAACGACATACAGGCATTACTCCAAACGAATTTATTCTTTCAGAAAAAATTAAGCAGGCTAAATACTTGCTGGCAAATACATCGCAATC
>CAMLFV010000203.1 GCA_946479395.1 uncultured Flavobacterium sp.
TTAGATACCATGCTGTACATGATTCGGTCTTCCATTCTGTTCAATTCAAAACGAGTATCTCCGGTTTGTCTGTCTGTTATGATACCGCCACTTTGTTTTGTTTCTTTTTGTTGAGAATATTGGCGCGCTGCATCGGCAAAAGTTATTTCTTTATTTAAAATACGGATTCGTAAATCGTCTAAATCTTTTTTGGCTTTGTCTAAAGCTTCTTGCGATGGTTTTGCAGACATTAAAATATGACGCAATTCCAGATTTTTACCTACAATTTTTTCTAACTGTATAATGTGGAAACCATATTCGGTTTCAAACGGTTTTGATATTTCGCCTTCTTTCAACGAAAAAGCCACATCTTTAAACTCTTTTACAAATTCTGTTTTTTTATCAATACTATAAAAACCACCGGTTTGTAAAGATCCTTTATCTTCGGTGTACACATAAACTTTACTTGCAAACGAAGATCCATCTAAAACATCTTGGCGAATTTCATTTAATTTGTCAATTACCGCCTGGCGTTCTTCTTTTGTAATAACAGGTTTGAATACAATTTCTGCTAATTCTATTTGATCGCCAATAATTGGAAGCGAATCTTTAGGAATGTTATTGTAAAACTGACGAACTTCTTCTGGTGTAATTTTAACTTCTTTGGTCAGCTTTTCCTGCATACGAGCAGCCAACTGATTTTCTTTCATAATATCAAAATAAGCTCCTCTAAAATCTTCGTAATTTTTTTTGTTGTAATATTTAACCACATTGTCAATAGATCCAACTTTTTCAACCATACGATCCATTTGCTCATCAATTCTAGAATTGATCTCTTCATCTAAAATGACAATACTGTCTTGTATCGCCTGATGCGAAAATAATTTGTTTTCTAATAAAGTAGCAAAAACCTTACATCTTGTAATTTCGCTTTCAGGATAACCAATTGCTTTAGCTTCAATAATTCCATTATCGATATCAGAATCTAAAACAACATAATCACCAACAATACCAACAATACCATCGATACGTTTTTTTGTTGATTCTTGTGCCTGTACGTTCACAAAACCAATAACAGCTAAAACTGTTAGTAAGATATTTTTAAGAAATAATTTCATATTTGTTTATTAAATTTTACAAACTGCAACAAAGATACATAGCTACAGTAAACTTTTATATTTTTTTAATTTTAATTAAGATTTTTTTTGTTGTATTTGGTTTTTAGCTGATCTAATACCGATTGATTTACTTTAATTTCGGCTTTGTTGATTAGATTTTGATTGTATTGATTTTCGAACTGATTTTGATAATCTGATAAAACCTGGCTTTTAACTTCATCGTAAGTTGGCTGATGTTCGTCTTTTTTATCGCGAATGTAAAACACGTAATAATTATTGTTGTACCTAACCACATTTTTACCCAACGAATTAAAATCTAAATTTTCGGGTAAACGCTTATCGTTCATATAAAATCGACCTTGGTATTTATAAACCATCGGAAAATCGGATTCTTTAACCTGATAATTGTTTTTTAATAATTTATGATACGTCTTAGCATCAGATTTCTTGTTGAAAACATAAACTTCGCCAATAAAATTTGCGTGTTGCATGTATTTTTCTTTATTGGTTTCGTAATAATTTTGCAGAGCAACGGTATCTTTTGCGCTTTCGTTCCAAATGTTTTTCTCTAACAAATCAAACAAAATCAAACCTTCTTTATATTCGTTTAAATTATGTGCAAATTCTGGAAACTTCGTTTCTAACTCGCCGTTATATTCTTCTTTCAATTTTCTGTACGAATAAAAATCAAACGCTTTTTTAATTAAAAGCTCGTCGGTTTTAACAGCGGCATATTGTTTTGGAAACGAATAAACATGATCTAAAACATTTTTTGCCGTTATTTTTTTGTTTGAATAAGTTGCAAGAACAATTTCTGTAGCCGCATTACTTTCAACAGTTGGCTGATTCATTAATTCCTCGCGGTTAAGAAGCTTAACTGTTGCTTCGATATTTTTTTCGTTGGTTGTAAAATGATACATTTCTTTTAAATGCAACATTAAATCTTTTTCCAGAATTTTTGATCGACTATCTGATTTTATCCTGCGTAAAAAATTTGCTTTTAAATCTTCTTTTGTTGGTTTGTCTTTAATGTTGGTAACCGCCACAATGTGCCAACCATACTGACTTAAAAATGGTTTTGAGTAGGCATCTTTAAAATTAAGATCATACAAAATATCCGAAATACCGTCAATATTTAACGAACCTTCGTTGTAAACGCCCAAGTCGCCACCTTTGTCACGCGTATGAATATCTTCTGAAAAATGAAAAGCAACATCGTAAAAAGTATCGCCAACTGCTAAACGCTTGTAAATATCGTTGATTTTCTTTTTGGCTTCGGTATCGTTTTTATCTTTGGTTTCAACTAAAATATGAGCGATGTTTTTTGTTTTTGGTGTTTCACGTTTGTTGTAAACCTTAATTAAATGATAGCCGAAATTAGATCGAACAGGCATAGAAATTTGTCCAACATTTGTGTTATAAGCTCCACTTTCAAACGGATAAACCATTTTAAAAACGCTGAAATATCCCAAATTTCCGTTGTTTGATTTCGCACTTAAATCGTCTGAATATTTCACCGCAGCACTTTCAAAAGACAATCCTTTTAAAATTTCATTTCTAACATCGATCGCCTTATTGTAAGCTTTCAACGTATCTGCAGGCTGTGCAAATTCATCAACATTTATTAAAATATGCGATGCTTTTATTTCATAATCAGCACGGTCTAAAGCTTCGTTCACCAAACGGTCTAATTCCTTTTCATTTATAAAATATTTTTCAGCCAATTCGCTTCTGTAAACCTTAAATTCTTGTTCAACAGTCGGCGATTTATCAATTTCCAACGCATACGCATTTTGCAATCTTAACTTGTAGATTTTATACAGATTGAAATAATTGTCGATATCTTTCTGAGATTCATCAGCAATAATGTCGATATTTTTATTGTACAACCGCTCAAAATCGGCAACATTATAAACACTGTCGTTAATGGTAACCAAAACATCGGTTGGTTTTTGCGCAAAAGCAGAGATTGATAAATTAAGCAGTAAAAAATTTAAAGTTACTTTTATAAGTTTCATTACAATTTTGGTTGATTTCACAAAGTTAAACTTTTTTGCGAGAGAACATAAACCGATTAGAAAAACCGCAACCCGATTTGTTTTAAAATACACATTAATATACTATTTTTGCAAACCTAATTACAGAGTAATGAGTTTTAAAGACGAAATATTAAAAAGAAGAACCTTTGCGGTTATTGCGCATCCCGATGCCGGTAAAACAACCTTAACAGAAAAACTGCTTTTGTTTGGTGGTGCAATTCAGGAAGCTGGTGCAGTAAAAAGCAATAAAATTAAAAAAGGAGCAACATCCGATTTTATGGAAATTGAACGCCAAAGAGGAATTTCGGTAGCAACTTCGGTTCTTGCTTTTAATTATAAAGAGAAAAAAGTTAATATTTTAGATACACCAGGGCATAAAGATTTTGCCGAAGATACCTTTAGAACACTTACTGCGGTTGATTCTGTTATTGTGGTGATCGACGTTGCAAAAGGGGTAGAGGAACAAACCGAAAAGCTGGTTGAAGTTTGTAGAATGCGCAACATACCTATGATTGTGTTTATTAACAAATTAGACCGTGAAGGTAAAGATGCTTTTGATTTGTTAGATGAAGTGGAACAGAAGTTAGGATTGAAAGTGACGCCTTTGTCGTTCCCAATTGGTATGGGTTACGATTTTCAGGGGATTTACAATATTTGGGAAAAGAACATCAACTTGTTTTCTGAAGACAGCCGTAAAAATATCGACGATGTAATTACAATTGATAATTTAGAAGACGAAGCGTTAGATAAATTGGTTGGCGGAAAAGCGGCTACTAAACTGCGTGAAGAATTAGAATTGGTTGCAGAAGTATATCCTGAATTTAACCGTGAAGATTATATTAATGGCGATATTCAACCTGTTTTCTTTGGATCTGCCTTGAATAATTTTGGTGTTCGCGAATTGTTAGATTGTTTTATTGACATTGCTCCGTCGCCACGCCCAAAAGATTCTGATACCAGAACCGTTCAACCCGATGAAAATAAATTTGCAGGTTTCGTTTTTAAAATCCATGCCAATATGGATCCTAAACATAGAGACAGATTAGCGTTCGTAAAAATCGTTTCGGGTACATTTGAACGTAACAAACCTTATACACATGTACGTTTAGGTAAGAATTTAAAATTTTCGAGTCCGAATGCATTTTTTGCCGAAAAGAAGGAAATTGTTGATATTTCGTACGCCGGCGATATTGTTGGTTTGCACGATACCGGAAACTTTAAAATTGGTGATACGTTAACAGAAGGCGAATTGATGAATTTCCGTGGGATACCATCGTTCTCTCCGGAACATTTCCGTTATATTAATAATGCCGATCCAATGAAATCAAAACAATTGGAAAAAGGAATCGATCAGTTAATGGACGAAGGTGTTGCGCAGTTGTTTACTTTGGAATTAAACGGACGAAAAGTTATTGGGACGGTTGGTGCCTTACAATATGAAGTTATTCAGTATGGATTGGAACACGACTACGGCGCAACATGTACCTACGAATATTTCCCGGCATTTTACGCGTGTTGGGTACGACCAGAAGATCCTAAAAACGAAGAATTTGCAGAATTTAAA
>CAMLFV010000204.1 GCA_946479395.1 uncultured Flavobacterium sp.
ACCGTGATATTGGGCATCCTTCTTTTTAAATAATCGAAGGTTTTTATCAGATTGTAATCCTGAAAAATGAACGGGTTCACTAAAAAAGTAAAACTTTCGCTTTAAATAATAACCTCTTTTAGTATTGTTTAAATTTAAAATATCTTGAATTTCTTGTTTTAAATCAACAGAAATCCGTTCATCAGCATCAATAAATAAAATCCAATCATTAGTTGCGTAATCAATTGCAATATTGCGTTGTTCCGAAAAATTATTAAAAACGTGTTGATATACTTTAACATTAGAAAATTCTTTTAAAATTTCTAACGTTTTATCGGTACTGAAAGAATCTACCACAATAATCTCATCTGCAAAATCTAAATTATGCATAAGATCCCTAATGTTTTTTTCTTCATTAAGGGTAATAACTAAGGCAGTGAGTTTATTATTGTTCATTAATCAAATTACTTTTGATAAAATGGGTTAGCAAATTTCCGAAAAAATCGGGTAAAAATGAATTGTAAAGGTTATTGTTTTCTTTTTTTATTTTTTTTAATCTTTTATTTTCGAAAAGATCGGGTTTGTAATCGTTCAAATGAACCGAAATATGTTTTTTACCATCTTCGTAAGTATTCCAAGCCTTTTTTTCAATCCAAGGTGAAAAAATAATAAACGTTGGTTTATTCAACGCTTTAGCCATATTCATTGTACCGCCGTCATTACCAATTACAAAACTACATTGGTTTAACAAGGCAAGTAATCCGCGTAAATTAGTACCTAAAACGTTGAAAAATATTTTTTTCTGCGTTTCTGTCAAACATAAATTTAAAACCTTTTTAGCAGTTTCTATTTGGTTAGGAATGTAGTTAAAAAGAATTTGCACATCGTTTTCGGCAACTACATCTACCACTTTAGCCATATAGTTTAGCGGATACGTTTTTGTTTCGCTACTACCAATAATATTAATCATTACAATTGGTTTTTGCAAATCAACGTTGTTTTCTTTTAAAAGATTTATTGCGTTTTCATTTTCAACATCGGTTATTTTTATTGTTGGATGTGTTACGTATAAATCTTTTGGAATATTCAATGGATCCAATAACTTTAAGCGATGCTCTATTACCAGTCCCAAATTTGATGTTGGAACTTGGTGTCTTTCAATTAAGTGAGTAAACAGTAAATTAGAAATTTTCTTCTTAAACGAAATTTTTGTTTTTGCGTTAGATAGACCTACAATCAGCCAACTTTCTAATTTGCTGTAAGCATCAATTACAACATCGTAATTTTGATCTTTTAATGATAAAGCAAAACTAATCAGTGCTTTTTTGTTATCTCGGTATTCATTTTTAAAAAAGATAACATTGTAATTTTTATCGTTTTCGGCAATTACAGGATACGTGTTTTCATAAATAAGGTAATCAACTTGCGCATCAGGATAAGCTTTGCAGAGTGTTTCGCACAAAATAGTACTCACTAAAACGTCGCCAATCATTTTTTGTTGAATTACCAATATTTTTTTCATACTTTTTATAAAAAGTTATTTCTACAAAAATATTAAAATACTCTATATTTGCTTGCATGAAACCAAATATTTCCATAATTGTTAGTACATATAATTCGCCCGAATGGTTAGAAAAGGTTATTTGGGGATTTTCGGTACAGACTTACAAACAGTTTGAAGTTGTTATTGCCGATGACGGATCAACTGAAGAAACAGCTAATTTAATTGAGAAACTTCAATCACAGGTAGCATTTCCCATTAAACATGTTTGGCATGAAGACAACGGTTTTCAAAAAACAATTATTCTAAATAAAGCCATTACAGAAACATCGACTGATTATATAATTATGACTGATGGCGACTGTATTCCTCGAAAAGATTTTGTTGAAGTACATGAGAAATTACGTAAACCTAACTTTTTTCTTTCTGGCGGATATCATAAACTGTCAATGGATTTATCAAAATTAATTTCAAAAGAAGATATACTTTCTGGCAATTGTTTTAATGTTGATTGGCTGATTACTAAAGGAATGAAAAAATCGTTTAAAAACAATAAATTGAATTCTTTCGGATTTAAAAGTGATTTTTTAAACTTTATTACTCCAACAACGCCATCATGGAACGGGCATAATTCTTCGGCCTGGAAAAAAGATATTTTAGCAGTTAACGGTTTTGATGAACGAATGGAATATGGCGGTGAGGATCGAGAATTGGGTGAACGCTTGATAAACAACGGCATAAAAGGCAAACAAATACGTTATAGTACAACTTGTGTGCATTTAGATCATGCTCGTGGTTATGTAAACGAAAAAGCATTGGCTGTTAATAAGCAAATCCGCGAAGAAACTAAAAATAATAAAAGTGTTTGGACGGAATTCGGCATAAAAAAAGGAACTTCTTAAAAGTTCCTTTTTTTATTAGATTTTAATATAATTAATCTCATTTTCGTACGATCTAACTGCTCCGCTTTTTAAAACAACAAGCAATCTGCCTTCGTCGCTCCATCTTGCAGCTTCAATTTCTTCGCCAACAAAAAGTTCCAATTCATGACCATTTGCGTCTGTTATATAAAGCATTTGACCGTTAATTCTAAAATTATCCGATTTTCTAAAGTTCTCTGTAAATTCCATATTTCTATTTTTATTCAAAAATACAAAACAGATTTTTATCTGCAATCAAATAAATTTTTATTAATACAATTTTAAGTGGTATTTTTGAAGTGTATCTAAAAATATACTAAAAAATATTATGTCAGACGATAAAAAAGTAATCTTTTCAATGTCGAAAGTGAGTAAAACGTACTCATCGACAAACAAAACAGTGCTTAAAGATATTTATTTAAGCTTTTTTTACGGAGCTAAAATTGGAATTTTAGGTTTAAATGGTTCAGGAAAATCATCTTTGCTTAAAATTATTGCAGGTGCCGATAAAAATTACCAAGGAGATGTGGTTTTTGCACCGGGTTATACCGTTGGTTATTTAGAACAGGAACCGCAGTTAGATGAAACTAAAACCGTGATTGAAGTCGTTCGTGAAGGAATGGCAGAAGTTGTGGCTATTTTAGACGAGTTCAACAAGATTAACGATATGTTTGGTTTGCCAGAGGTTTATGAAGATGCAGATAAAATGCAGAAATTGATGGATCGCCAGGCAGACTTACAAGATAAAATTGATGCAGTAGGCGGGTGGGAATTAGATAATAAGTTAGAAGTTGCTATGGATGCACTTCATTGTCCGGAACCAGATACACCAATTTCTGTACTTTCGGGTGGAGAACGTCGCCGTGTAGCTTTGTGTCGTTTGTTATTACAAGAACCAGATGTTTTGTTGTTAGATGAACCTACCAACCACTTGGATGCCGAATCGGTTCATTGGTTAGAACAACATTTACAACAATATAAAGGAACAATTATCGCTGTAACGCACGACCGTTATTTCTTGGATAATGTTGCTGGATGGATTTTAGAATTAGACAGGGGAGAAGGTATTCCGTGGAAAGGAAACTATTCTTCTTGGTTAGATCAAAAAGCAAAACGTTTAGAACAAGAGGAAAAAACAGCATCAAAACGTAGAAAAACCTTAGAACGCGAGTTAGATTGGGTTCGTCAAGGAGCAAAAGGTCGTCAAACCAAACAAAAGGCACGTTTACAGAATTACGACCGCTTGTTGAACGAAGATCAAAAACAGTTAGAAGAGAAACTGGAAATCTATATTCCAAACGGACCACGTTTAGGTACAAATGTTATTGAAGCCAAAGGTGTTGCAAAAGCATTTGGAGATAAAATTTTGTACGATAATTTAAACTTCACATTGCCACAAGCAGGTATTGTTGGTATTATTGGACCGAATGGTGCAGGTAAATCGACCATTTTCCGTATGATTATGGACGAACAAAAAGCCGATTCTGGTGAATTTGTGGTTGGTGATACCGTGAAAATTGCTTATGTTGATCAATCGCATAAAAATATCGATACAGAAAAATCGATCTATGATAATTTTGCCGAAGGTCAAGAATTAATCATGATGGGTGGTCGCCAAGTAAATGCGCGTGCTTATTTATCGCGTTTTAACTTTGCAGGATCAGATCAAAACAAAAAAGTTTCAACATTATCGGGTGGTGAACGTAACCGTTTACACTTGGCAATGACTTTGAAAGAAGAAGGAAACGTTTTGTTGTTAGATGAGCCTACCAATGATTTGGATATTAATACATTACGAGCGTTAGAAGAAGGTTTGGAAAATTTTGCAGGTTGTGCTGTAATTATATCGCACGACCGCTGGTTTTTAGACCGTGTTTGTACACATATATTGGCTTTTGAAGGAAATTCTGAAGTTTATTTCTTTGAGGGATCTTTCTCTGAATACGAAGAAAACCGTAAAAAACGTTTAGGCGATGTAGCTCCAACACGTATCAAATACAAAAAATTAGTTCGCTAATAAAAATTCAAAAAGCTGTTCATTTGAACAGCTTTTTTATTCTTCGTTTTCATCATCAATTAAATCGCCAACTTCGTCAATATCATCAAAATTAGCTTCAACTAAAGCGTAACGTGCTTTTTCTTCATCGTCTTCTAACACAAAAATGTGTACTGCTTTATCTGCCGATCCAAATCCGGCTGTAATTGCAGAATCTATATCGTTTCGTTCTACATACGAAATATTGTTTTCATCTAACGTATGTTTTACAGCCAT
>CAMLFV010000205.1 GCA_946479395.1 uncultured Flavobacterium sp.
GGTTGTAAAGGGCGGAAATCACGGAAGTGTAGAAGATTTATACCGCCACATGGAATTGTACGATTGGTTGCTGAAACACACAAAAAGTAAAAATAACAATACGTTATAGCAAAAGTGAACTCCAATTTGAGTTCACTTTTTACTTTCAATCAGAATAATTCTTAATAAACATAGGAAGCTAATATATCTAAAAAATCCAATTAAAAACGATATATTTGCATCGTTTTAAAAATCGATATAAAATAGCACAACTATATGAAAGCAGGTATTGTAGGATTACCAAACGTAGGGAAATCAACTTTGTTCAACTGTTTATCTAACGCAAAAGCACAAAGTGCAAACTTTCCTTTTTGTACAATTGAACCAAATATTGGAGTTGTAAATGTACCAGATCCTAGAATTAATAAATTAGAAGAATTGGTTAAACCAGAGCGTGTGCAAATGGCTACTGTTGATATTGTTGATATTGCAGGTTTGGTTAAAGGTGCAAGTAAAGGCGAGGGTTTAGGAAATCAGTTTTTAGGAAATATTCGCGAGTGTAACGCTATTATTCACGTTTTGCGTTGTTTTGATAACGATAATATTGTGCATGTTGACGGTAGTGTGGATCCTATTCGCGACAAAGAAACAATCGATATCGAGCTACAATTAAAAGACTTGGAAACAGTTGAAAAACGTTTAGAGAAGACAAAAAAAGCTGCTAAAACAGGTAACAAAGAAGCTCAGGTAGAAACCGCTTTGTTAGAACGTATTCGCGAAGCTTTACTGCAAGCAAAATCAGCAAGAACTGTAGTTCCACAAAATAATGATGAAGAAGTTTTGTTTGAATCTTTTCAATTAATTACAGCGAAACCGGTATTGTATGTTTGTAATGTAGACGAAGCATCGGCAGTAAATGGTAACAAATATGTTGAGCAAGTAAAAGAATTGGTGAAAGATGAAAATGCCGAAGTAATTATTTTATCTGTTGGTGCCGAAGCCGATATTACCGAGTTGGAAAGTTACGAAGAGCGTCAGGTTTTCTTAGAAGACATGGGCTTAACAGAACCAGGATCATCGGTTTTAATTCGTGCCGCTTACAAGTTATTGAACTTACAAACTTATTTTACGGCAGGTGTTAAAGAAGTTCGTGCTTGGACAATTAATATTGGAGATTCTGCGCCTAAAGCTGCCGGAGTTATACATACCGATTTTGAAAAAGGATTTATCCGTGCCGAAGTTATTGCTTACAACGATTATGTAACTTACGGATCTGAAGCTAAAGTGAAAGAAGCCGGAAAACTGCGTGTTGAAGGTAAAGAATATATAGTTAAAGATGGTGATGTAATGCATTTCCGTTTTAATGTTTAAACCGTTTTAAGAGCCGAATGTTAAATTCGGCTTTTTTATTAACTTTTTTTCTACATTTGGTGCAAATGAAAACACCATGAAACACTTATATAAACTACTATTGCTCTTTATTGTTGTAACTTTAGCATCGTGCAGTACCATTCTACATAGAAAACAACAAAAAATAAATGTTTTTTCAAATGCCGAAAGTGCTACAATAACCGTAAACGATTCTGTTTATCAATTACCTACCAAAATAAAACTTTTACGTGACAAAACACCTGTTACCATAAGTTATCAATCGGCAAATAAACAATTAGATACTATTGTAAACGGCAAATTATCTCCTGTTTTTAAATCAATGAATCTTACCACTACTTATTTTTTGGGAGTTGGATATTTTGTTGATCTAACTAATAAAAAACGATTTAGCTATCCAAGTAATATTTTTTTTAACGATAACCCCAATGCTAAAGTATATGAAAACCGAGCCGAAGAATACATTATAAGAAAAAATATAACAGACAATGATAAGAAAGAAGAAATTCGTTCTGTTTTTAAAAGGAATTATTTTAGCGATCAAAGAAAACTAGCAAAAAAGGAAGAAAAAGAGTTTCAGCGTTTCAATCCCAAAGTTGGTAAGTTTAGAATGTTTATTGCACCACCAACTTTATCTTTAATAGGTTTTTCGTCGAAAAATCCAAATATTGAACAATTTAACAACTTTGTTGGTGGGATAGGTTTTGGCTTTGGTGCCGATTATTTTTATAAAGAAAATAAATTTGTTTCCGTTGAAATATCAAACAGAGCCAATCAATTTGATCCTTTTTATTGGTCTGATTACGATGTTTATGCTCATAAATTAGATCTTTCTGTTAGAAAAGCATTTAAAAAGAATCGTTTTGAATATAGTTATGGTTTTTCGTTTACTTATACCGATTTTGAGTATAAGCTTCCACGCGAAAAAAATATAATAAAACCTTTAATGACTTTTGAAGATGATGATCGTATAGGAATAAAGAAGAATTATGTAACACTTGGTTTTTCTTCGTTAGCTAATTATCAAATATCATCGATAATGTTTATTGGCCTTCGTTACCATCCTTCAATCTATAGTTTTAGAAGTAACGGTAGTAGTTTTGATTATGAACATGTTATAAGCATTGATTACCGATTGAAATTTTAATTATAAACATTTTACATTTTAAAATATTAAGAGCATAATAAGTGAAAACACTACTTAAAATATCAACAATACTGTTAGCGGTTTGTTTAACATCGTGCAGTACCATCTTCAGAACAAAAACACAAACAATAAATGTGTTTTCAAATACACAAAAAGCTACGGTTACCGTAAACGATTCTATTTATAGTCTGCCTGCTAAAGTTGAATTATTGCGCAGTAAAAAGCCGGTAACATTGTCTTATCAATCAGATAATAAGCAATTTGATACGATTGTGCCGGGAAAATCTGGTCCGCTTTTTTATTTGGGTAATTTGGTAACATCGCCTTTTTTCGGAGTAGGATATTGGGTAGATTTAATGAATCATAAACGTTTTCAATACAAAAAAAATATTTTTATTAATGATAAAGATACTTTAGAAGTATATGAATACAAAGCCGAAAAATATATAGCAAAGCGCAATATTACAGATTCTGTTAAGGTTGATGATTTGTATGCTTTTTACAAGAGAAATTACTTCAAAGATCAAGAAAAGCTAAAACGAAATCAAGAAAAAGAATTTAAGCGATATAATCCAACTGTTGGTAAATTTAGATTTTTTATTGCGCCACCCACTTTGTCTTTAATAGGTTTTTCTAAAAAAAATCCGAATATTGAGCAATTTAATAATTTTGTTGGTGGAGTAGGTTTTGGCTTTGGTGGCGATTATTTTTACAAAGAAAATAAATTTTTAACGTTAGAATTATCTAACAGGGTTAATCAGTTTGATGATTTTTGGTGGTCTGGTCATGATGTACTTGCCCGAAAATTAGATGTTTCTTTTAGAAAAGCGCATAAAATAAATCGTTTAGAATACAGTTATGGTATTTCTTGCACATATACCGATTATGAATATGCACTTCCGTGGTCTTCATTGCAACAGTTTTGGGACGATGACGAACGAAATTATTCTTCCGCTTCGTATTCAACAATAGGTTTGTCGTCATTAATAAATTATCAGTTAACTTCTGTAATGTTTGTTGGTTTGCGATACAATCCGTCTGTTTATAGTTTTAGAACAACAGGTAATGGTTTTGATTACGAACATGTAATAAGTATTGATTATAGATTAAAATTCTAACATGTACAATCGTTTTAACTTTTTTAAAAATACGTTTGCGGTATTTACTAAAACAAATCAACCCAATGATTTTGTAAAAGCAAATTATGTAAGCAAACATGGCAGCAGCTATTTTTTTACGAAAGATGGAGTTTACAGATATTCTAACCATTGGGGCAGGGTAGGAAATTGTCGTTGGCGGTTAGAAAATATCGATCATAAACAGCAAACCAATTATTGGGGTTTTTGCAGTTGGCAGCATTTTTACAATAACGAAGAAGGATTACCTTTATATTTCATAGAAAAAGTGGGCGAAAACAATTATTCCTACAATCATAAAAAAAATGGTGAGCAACAAAATGTGGTGTATCGATCTGCAGCTGACACTGCTAAAATCCTGAAAAAAATCCACGAAATACAAGAGAACGATTCTTGGGCTAAACACCTTAATTATGATGATTATGATGAAGTTCAAGAGCATTTCATCGATCAATTAGTATCAACCAATAAAACTTTTATAAAAATTAAGCAGGAATATATCGGGCTAAAATAAATACATCGTTGTAAATAAATTATTTGTAAATTGTGGCATAAAACGTAATTGTATTTGAAAACACTGAAGAAAATTGTGGGATATTTGTTATTAGCTGTCGGTTTTTTGGTTATCTATTTACTTTTAGCCACCGGCGCAGCGTACATTCCAGTTAATAAAGACCAGTCTGAATATAAAGATCAGAATTTATCCATCTACATTTTAACCAATGGTGTGCATACCGATATTGTGGTACCTTATTTTAACGAGGCTTATGACTGGCGCACGTATTTAGATCCTTCTTTAACTCCCGGAAAACAAACGTCGGCTCAATGGGTTTCTTTTGGTTGGGGCGATAAAGGTTTTTACCTGCAAACACCCGAATGGAAAGATCTAAAAGCATCGGTTGCGTTCAATGCGGCTTTTGGTTTAAGCGAATCTGCCATGCAT
>CAMLFV010000206.1 GCA_946479395.1 uncultured Flavobacterium sp.
GCTAAAATTTTATTGACTAATTTAGAGAAAAAGAATAATATGAAACGCAATTATTTTAAAGTTCCCGAAAATTTAAATTTAAAGGAAATTCCTACAAAATACAATACCGGTTTAGATCCAATCACTTTAAAAAAGGAAATCAAAAAATACAGTAAAAAGATCGCTGAACTGCAGGATATGATGTATGCCGACGATCGATATTCGGTTTTAATCTGTTTTCAGGGGATGGATACAGCCGGCAAAGACAGTATGGTTCGTGAGGTTTTTAAAGGATTTAATCCGCGTGGAGTGGTGGTAGAAAGTTTTAAAACACCGTCTTACAAAGAATTGCAGCACGATTTTATGTGGAGGCATTACACTAAATTACCCGAAAAAGGAAAGTTTACCATATTTAACAGAACACAGTACGAAAATGTTTTAATTACGCGAGTGCATCCTGAATATTTAGAAAATGAACGAAATCCGGAGATTGATATAAATAATTTAACCGATGATTTTTGGAATAACCGAATGCAGCGAATGGTTCAGTTTGAAAAATTCTGGGCAGAAAACGGCGTGATTATTTTAAAATTCTACTTGCATTTAAGTAAAGACGAGCAGAAAAACCGTTTGTTAAAGCGTATTGACAAGCCAAAACACCAATGGAAATTTTCTCCGGGCGATTTAACAGAACGTGGCTTTTGGGAGAAATACCAGTTTTGTTACGAAGAAATTTTAAAGAACAGCAGTCATAAAAAAGGGGAGTGGTTTATCATTCCAAGCGATGATAAAGATGTAAGCCGATTAATTGTAGCGAAAATTATTTATGATACCTTGAAAAAGTATAAAGATATTTCTTATCCAAAACCAGAACCAGAAGTTTTAGAACATATTTCTAAATATAAGCAGGAGTTGTTGAATGATTAAAAACTTAAAAAGTGAAGACATAAAATCTTCACTTTTTTACTATTTCTTCTTACGTTTTTCATCACGTTTACGTTCAACCGCACGGTTTCTAGGAGCCGATTTTCTTGGTGTTCTTTTACCCGGTCCACCTAAATTTACTTTTTTGTTTTTATCTTTTTTCTCATGAAAAGCCTCGCCGCGTTCCGTATCAATTTTACGCTTGTTGGTTTTCATTTTAACTTTATCTTTTTCAAACTCTAAACGCTGTTCTGCAATAACCACATGGCTTGGAATATCCATCAAAGGAATTTCATAATCCATTAAAGCTTCAATATCAAAATGCGTTTCTTCTTCTTTAGGACTTATGAAACTAATGGCAGCACCTTCTTTATCGGCACGCCCCGTTCTACCAATACGGTGAATGTATTGTTCAGGAATTTCGGGCATTTGCAGGTTAAAAACATGGGTGATATCGGTAATATCCAAACCACGCGCCATAACATCGGTTGTAACCAAACCACGCAATTCGCCGTTTTGAAACAATTCCATAGTGTTTAAGCGGTAATTTTGAGTTTTGTTTGAATGAATTACCCCAAACTGACCAGGAAATTCTTCATCGATATGTTCCAAAACATAATCAGCCAAACGTTTGTTGTTCACGAATAATAAAACTCGGGTTGTTGTTTCGTCATTCGTTAAAATATCCTTTAAAATATTTAATTTGGTAAGAAAATTGGGAACAACATAAGCAGTTTGCTTAATTTTTTCTAACGGAGTTCCCGATGGTGCCAACGAAACTTCTTCAGGAAAATTAAAGTAATCATCTAAAATTTCATCAACTTCTTCAGTCATTGTAGCAGAAAACAGAATGTTTTGCTTTTTGTCCTTCATCATGGAAAGAATCGCAGTTAACTGTGTACGGAAACCCAGATTCAATATTTCATCAAACTCATCAATAACCAATTTTTGTAAACTGTCAAATCGTAAAATATTATCCAAAGCTAAATCCATTACTCTACCGGGAGTTCCCACCAAAATATCAATTCCTTCGTAAATTGATGTTTTTTGAGTGTTGATGTTCACCCCACCGTAAATTCCTAAAGTGCGAATAGACATGTATTTGGTTAGTTTTTCAACCTCTTCTACCACCTGCACAACCAATTCACGAGTAGGAACCAATATAGCTACACGAGGCGCATCGGTCGGCTGAAATTTCCATTGTTTTAAAATTGGTAATAGATAAGCAAAGGTTTTTCCGGTTCCGGTTTGAGCGATTCCCATAACATCTTTACCAGACAATATGATATTGAAAGATTTTTCTTGAATTGGAGTAGGAGTAGTGAAACCTAAATCATCGATTGCTTTTTGTAAAGATTTTGGTAGGTTGAATTGCTCAAATGTTGCCATAAAAAATATTTTGGGCAAAGATAAGCATTCTAAAAATGAAATGTGGAATTAAAAATTAAATGATTTTTTTAATTACACGCAGCTTGTGTGTATGGCGACCACTATCGATATTCAGAATTCCTAAATGATCTAAACGGTCTATACGAACTTTTCCGTGTGCATGGATAATGTAGTTGTTTTCCATGATGATGCCCACATGAATGATGTTTCCTTCTTCGTTATCGAAAAATGCCAAATCGCCCACTTCACTTTCTTCAATGAAACTTAAAGCTTCGCCAATTTTGGCTTGTTGCGAGGCATCGCGTGGAATGTTGTATCCATTTAAACGGTAAACCATTTGTGTGAAACCAGAACAATCGATACCGAAAGGTGTTTTTCCACCCCACAAGTAAGGAGCGTTTAAGTACAAAAAAGCCGTTTTTAAAAGGTTTGTTTTTGGTTGAATGCCGGTAATCATAGTTCCATCGAACGTTAATTGTTGTGAATTGATATCGGCAAAAGTTAGGTGAGATAAATCGCTGCCTAACGAAACAGGCATTAAAGTATTTTTTCCCGTTAAATAATCAATTAAATCGGCACAATAGAATTTTGCACTTTCCTGAATCTTTTTAAATTGATCTTCTGTAATTTCTGTAAATTGTTTGTTGTCTATCCATCCTTCGTACATATCGGCAGCCAAAGAAATTCTAGACCATTTTTCTTTTTTTTCTAAAATTGTAAACGTTTCTCCGAAAAGAACCTGTGTAACTAATTCGCTTCGGTCTGAAGGTTCAAACCGCAAGGGAACAATAGCTAAATTACAAAGTGCATACATATTTGAAATCTAAAAAAAGAGATGAGAAGGTTTTAAATTCCTTCTCATCTTTATAAAAATTTTACAGAATTAAATTTTTTCAATAACGATTGCCGAAGCACCACCACCACCATTACAGATAGCAGCTGCACCAATTTTACCGTTATTTTGTTCTAAAACGTTTAATAGCGTTACCACAATACGTGCACCTGAACAGCCAAGTGGGTGACCTAAAGATACCGCACCACCGTTTACGTTAATTTTAGATGGATCTAATTTTAAAAGGTTTGTGTTTGCAATACCTACAACAGAAAAAGCTTCGTTGAACTCGAAAAAGTCAACATCGTTAATTGAAACACCTGCTTTGTCTAATGCTTTTGGCAATGCTTTTGCCGGTGCTGTTGTAAACCATTTTGGTTCTTGTGCAGCATCTGCAAATCCTTTAATATATGCCAACGGTTTTAAACCTAATTCGTTTGCTTTTTCTTCACTCATTAAAATTACGGCAGCAGCACCATCATTAATTGTAGATGCATTTGCAGCAGTAACTGTTCCTTCTTTAGTAAAAGCTGGATTTAAAGCTGGAATTTTATCTAATTTTACATTGGTGTATTCTTCGTCTTTCGTAACCATGATTGGGTCGCCTTTGCGTTGAGGAACAGCAACAGGAACAACTTCTGCATCAAATTTACCTGCATCCCAAGCAGCAGCAGATTTTTTGTATGAATTGATCGCAAATTCATCTTGTTGTTCTCTTGAAATATTGTGTTCAGTTGCAGTAGCATCGGCATAAACACCCATTGCTGCGTTTTCATAAGCATCGCTTAATCCATCTTTTTGCATACCATCTGTAAAGGCAGTTCCACCAAACTTAACACCTGTTCTAAGATTAGCGTAATGTGGAATCATGCTCATGTTTTCCATACCTCCGGCTACAATAATTTCAGCATCGCCATTAGCAATAGCTTGTGCACCTTGCATAATAGCTTTCATACCAGAAGCACACACTTTGTTAACTGTAGTGCAAGGAACTGCGTTAGATAAACCTGCAAATAATGCAGCTTGACGAGCAGGAGCCTGACCTACACCAGCCTGAACTACATTCCCCATTAAAACTTCGTCAACTTTATTTGGATCTAAATTGATTTTTTCTAAAGCACCTTTAATCGCTGCTGCACCTAATTTTGGAGCAGAAACTGTAGATAATGCGCCCATAAAACTTCCTATTGGAGTTCTTGCAGCAGATACAATTACTACTTTCTTATTCATAAAATAATATATGTTTAGTTTAGTGCGAATTTAATAAAATATTATTGTTTTTTACAACAAAATTTTATAATTGAATTGTATTGCTATGAATAGGTTAAATTAATGTAAAAAAAACTGTATTTTTATATGGTTGATTATTAATGCGATAGTGTTTTGATACAGATGATGGAATAAAAAAAATAGATAAACACTTGCAAAATCTTAAATCTGGTTATACATTTGCAAC
>CAMLFV010000207.1 GCA_946479395.1 uncultured Flavobacterium sp.
GGAACATTCTACCGCAAACCATCACCAGATAAACCAGCTTTTGTTGAAGTAGGTGCTACGGTAAAAACAGGCGATGTTTTATGTGTGATTGAAGCAATGAAATTATTCAACGAAATTGAATCTGAAGTATCAGGAAAAATCGTTAAGGTTTTAGTTGATGATTCTTCTCCCGTAGAATTTGATCAACCATTATTTTTAGTAGATCCATCTTAATTTGATTATTTGAAGAGGTGTTGATCTGAAAAGGATTGGCGCGCTTCAAAAATTTTCAGATTTTCAAATTGTTTCATTTCAAATTAAAAAGATGTTTAAAAAAATATTAATTGCAAATCGCGGCGAAATTGCTTTACGAGTTATAAGAACTTGTAGAGAAATGGGAATTAAAACCGTTGCCGTATATTCTACTGCCGATGCAGACAGTTTACACGTTCGCTTTGCAGACGAAGCAGTTTGTATTGGTCCGGCACCAAGTGCGCAATCGTACTTAAAAATGCAGAACATTATTGCTGCCGCCGAAATTACAAATGCCGACGCTATTCACCCGGGATACGGTTTCTTGTCTGAAAACGCAAAGTTTTCTGAATTATGCCAGAAACACGGTATTAAATTTATTGGTGCGTCTCCGGATATGATCGATAAAATGGGCGATAAAGCTACTGCTAAAGAAACCATGAAAGCTGCAGGCGTACCTTGTGTACCGGGTTCAGACGGATTGTTAGAATCTTTAGACCACGCACGTAAAGTTGCAAAAGAAATCGGTTATCCGGTTATGATGAAAGCAACTGCAGGTGGTGGCGGTAAAGGTATGCGCGAGATCTTCAAAGATGAAGAATTAGAAAAAGCTTGGGAAAGTGCACGTCAGGAAGCTGCTGCATCTTTCGGAAACGACGGTATGTACATGGAAAAACTAATTGTTGATCCACGCCATATCGAAATCCAAGTTGTAGGAGATTCTTACGGAAAAGCATGCCATTTATCAGAACGTGATTGTTCGATCCAACGTCGTCACCAAAAACTGACAGAGGAAACTCCGTCACCATTTATGACAGATGAATTGCGTTTAAAAATGGGTGAAGCTGCTGTTAAGGCTGCCGAATATATTAAATACGAAGGTGCGGGAACTATTGAATTTTTAGTTGATAAAGACCGTAATTTCTATTTTATGGAAATGAATACGCGTATTCAGGTAGAACACCCAATTACAGAACAAGTAATTGATTACGATTTGATCCGCGAGCAGATATTGGTTGCTGCAGGTGTGCCAATTTCGGGTAAAAACTATTTACCGCAATTACACTCTATTGAATGCCGTATTAATGCCGAAGATCCTTTTAACGATTTTCGTCCGTCACCGGGTAAAATTACAACCTTGCACGCACCAGGTGGACATGGTGTACGTTTAGACACGCACGTTTATTCGGGTTACACAATTCCGCCAAATTACGATTCAATGATTGCCAAGTTAATTACAACGGCACAAACACGCGAAGAAGCTATCAGTAAAATGAAACGCGCTTTAGACGAGTTTGTTATTGAGGGTATTAAAACTACCATTCCTTTCCACCGCCAGTTAATGGACAATCCGGATTATGTTGCCGGAAACTACACAACAGCGTTTATGGAAACATTTAAAATACAAAAACCTGTAGAGGAATAATTGATAAAGTCGAGTTTTTTAGCTCGACTTTTTTTATAAGACATATTCTTTAAAAAGTTTATATCGTGTAGATTTTTCGCAATTAATAAGAATTGTTGCTTTATTTAACTTTTTTATGTATGTTTAAGTTGTATAAATTTAAAATATACTTTATTATGTTTAAATATTTGTGTTTTTTATTGATTTTTACTTCTGTTTATGCGCAAGAGAAGGAAATATACGTAGAGTACAATCAACTTTTTGATAATGCTAGGAAAATAGAAAGAAAAGCTTTTTTGTATGGTAACAATGAAGGTTCTATTTATGAAGATGATTTAGTTACAAATAACAAAATAGATAGAGAAGCGAACGACAAAAAGCAAGCCGAATTAGATAAACAAAATGCGGGTACTAATAGATATAGTTCTACAATAATACCAGTAATTAAATACAATCAATTTCTAAAATTAAACCAAGCAACCAATTCCATAACTTTTATAGAACAGCTTGTTAAAGATAGGTATATACATATTACCGATGAAGTACAACAAAATTGGAAACTAACCAACGAAAAAAAGACTATTAGTGGTATGGAATGCTTTAAAGCTACCACTACTTTTAGAGGTATGCAATGGGAGGTGTGGTATACGCCATCAATACCCTATCCATACGGGCCATGGAAACTTCACGGTTTACCTGGTTTAATTGTACAAGCTTATGATGTTAACAAACGTTACAATTACAATGCTGTCAAAATAGAATTTAAAAAGAATGATATTTCAAATAAAAAACTTACTGAATTGGTATCTGAAAATATAGCCGAAAAACTAACACTAAAGCAATTTATCGCACAACGCGATGAAATTAGAAGCGCACCTTTAGAAGTTGACCGAGACACTAGAGTTGAAAGAAAAACAAACCTTAGATACGGACAAGAGTTACAGAAGCGCATCAATTATTCAACAGTTTTACAACATTGCAGTCAAGCAAAAAGCAAAATCCTTTTTATGTAAATCCGTCGGTTAATTTTACATGGGACGTAAAGCCTACGCATATTTTTAACGGATCTTACATGGTTAATTTTAATAACACCTCGTTTGTTGATGTTAACGATACTTATTTGTTGACTTCCTCACGCAGTTTTTCAAAAGGTTTAGGTCAATTTAAACTAACCGATTATCAAACCGCAAATTTAGGATACAGCATACGCCATTACTTAAACCGTTACCGTTTTTCGTTCAACCTAAATTACAGCAAACAAAGTAATGTGCTTACCAACCGCAGTTTTATCGAACAAAACAGTTCATTAAGTGAAAGTGTTTTTATAAAAGGCGGCGATACTTTTGGCGGAAGTTTATCATCTAATTTCTATTTTAGAAAATTAAAAAGCAACTTAAAATTAGAAGCAAACTATTCACATTCCACCTCGTTTAACGAAGTAAACAATTCGGGGCTTCGTAAAAATAATTTTGCGAACCAACGATATAATATTGAATGGCGAAGCAATTTTAAATCTGCTTTTAACTTTCATATTGGTAGCGAATGGAATTATTCTAAAGTAAAATCGCCCGATTTTGAAAACAGCTTTACCAACGGTTTAAGTTTTTTAGATCTTTTTTATAGAATTGATAATCAGTTAGATATTAAAACTGTAACCGAACATTACTATTTTGGAAATTTAGCAGAGAACCAACGCAACCATGTTTTTTTAGATTTAGAAGTAACTTACAAATTTAAAGGCGACAAATGGACATTAGGATTAAGAGGAAACAACCTATTTAACAAGCAAAATTTCACTACCTATAATGTAAGTGATATTGGTTACAGCACAAATAGTTACCGTTTAATGCCGCGTTATTTACTTTTAACCACCAAATATAGGTTTAGTTTGTAAATTCACATTATATTAAAGAATTGTAATTTTTTATAAAATAAAAGTGGAAAAACTTTTTGTTGATATCATTTTCGGAATGGATTATTAAAAAGTTTTATGGCAGATATTTAAAACAGCTAAAAGAATTAATGGACGAATTTGAAGATTAAAAAAAGCAACTTCAATGAGTTGCTTTTTTAGTAGTAGGTAATTGTTCTGTTATGAATATCCGTAGAAAACTCAGTAATAACAATTGATTGAACCCAATTACCCTTTTCATCAAATTCATACGTTATATCAAATTTTCCTTGATCTGATAATACATCATCACGATATATTTCAAAACTTGAAAAACTTCCGTATTTATCAAAAAAAGAGATTGTTTTTTCTCTCACACCCTCAATGTAAGCAATTTCTTCCTTTTTCGTTTTTCTTCCCATTTCATCGTAGAAATACTTAGTAAAATTAAAGACAGTATCACGTTGATAAGATATTGAATTCAACATTAAATCTTCTTTATTATAGTAATGTTCTCCTATTTTTATTTTTAAACCATCTTCATTATTATAAACTGTTTCTAACCAACCATTAGGAGTTTCAACTTTTTCTCTTGTTACACTACCAGACCCTAATGAATCTTTATAATCCGATAAATATCCTTCTTTTGTAAACCGCTTTTCGCTTGTTAAAATAGAACAATCTTTAGTTTGTGTTTTACCACACTTGTTGGAACACATCTTAAATTCATCTTGAATTGATTTCACCTTTCCCTTCAAACCAAACGATTCTAACCTTTGTGCATTTGAATAACTAAAGAATACACACGCTATAAATATGTACACACTTTTCATAAACAGTTAATTTTAATAAATATAACAAAAAAAGTCATTACAAAATTGCAATGACTTTTTTTAAATATCTAAATATCAAATTA
>CAMLFV010000208.1 GCA_946479395.1 uncultured Flavobacterium sp.
TAAACTATTAGAATGAGTGATTTAGTTTACATAGGGTTATTCCTGCGGATCAACCGAAAATCCGACTTACGAACTGGTTTCTGCCGGAAACACCAATCATGCTGAAGCCTGTAATATTTTGTTTGATCCTGCTGTAATTTCGTACAAGGAATTATTGGAAGCTTTTTTTGTAACACATGATCCTACACAATTAAATAGACAAGGGAATGATGTGGGAACACAGTATAGATCTGCGGTTTTTTATCATAATCCCGAACAAAAACAACTCACGGAGTTTTATATCGATCAGCTTAATAAAGAAAAAGCTTATGATAAACCGATTGTTACGCAGGTAGCTCTGTTTAAAAAGTTTTATAAGGCAGAAGATTACCATCAGAATTATTACGAGAACAACCCCAATCAGGCTTATTGTCGTTTGGTGGTTAAACCAAAAGTGGATAAATTTAGAAAAGCATTCAGCGAAAAACTGAAAAAGTAGTTTAATTTAAAAAGAAATCCAATGAAAAAGATACTATTTTTTTTGGTGCGATCGCATTGTTAAGTGCATGTAACCAAAAGACAGAAAATAAAGATACAGATACATCTACAGTTACCAATACAAACCAAACCGATTTTTCGGGATTGTACAGTTACCAACAAAATGGAGATACAATAACGTTGCAGTTAACAGTTGATGGTACTAGGACAAACGGAAATCTGTTATACGCGTTAAATGAAAAAGACCGTAATTCGGGTTCGTTTGTTGGCGAAATTAAAGATGGAATTTTGTTGGCGAATTATACGTTTTCTTCGGAAGGTGTTTTGTCTGAAAGACAAATTGCTTTTAAACTGAACGATAATTCTGTAGTCGGAGGTTACGGCGATGTACAAGAAATCAATGGAAAAATGGTGTTTAAAGATCCAGCAAATTTAGAATACGGTACAGGTTTAGTATTGACAAAGAAATAATTACAGCGTAAAAAAACTTATTTTTTATGATAATGCTGTTGTACAAAAACAAACGTTTCCTTAATTAAATGATGGATTTCTTTTTTGTCGGTCTTTGTAAAACCGTGATTTCCTTTTTTAACTTTGATTAACTTGTTTGTTACTGAAAGTTTGTTGAGTTCTTTATGCAGTTTTTTCGATTGCTTGAAAGGAACAATGAAATCTCTGTTGCCATGCAGAATTAAAATAGGAGTTTTTGGCGCAGTCTGTAAATGTTCCACAGGCGAATACTGTCTTGCTACTGCAATTGCTTCATCTTTATTAGTATTGATATCAAACGATGTTATAGCAAAGATTAATTTTTCTCTGATATCATATAATTTAGGTAAAAGCAACTTATAAGTTTTTTTGGTAAACCAACTGGCGTTTGTTTTTAGAACTTTGTTTAAATCGGTTGGTCCGAAATTATCTAAAATAAAACGAATTTTAGGTAACTCGTTATCTTGATCTGTGTTAAACGCAGTCATTAATGCCAAATGCGCACCGGCTGATTCTCCCCAAAGACCGATATTTTCAGTATCAAAATTATACTTCAGTGAATGTTCAGCAATCCAACGAATCGCATCTTTACAATCGTTTAATTGCTCTTCAATATCAACGGTTTTGCTAACCAAACGATAATTTATTGCTACAACGGTATAGCCGTTTTCTTGCAACGTATCTTTAATTCCCTCGGTATAATGATATTTAATTTCTTTATCGCCTTGTGCCCATGCACCGCCGTGAATAAAAACCACAACCGGACTTTTATCGTAAACTTTTTGTTTAGGAAGATGAATATCTAATTTAACGGTATCTTTTTCTATAATTTTATAAGGAATATCTTTTAAGAATGTTTTTTGATAAGCACTATTTTGTGCTGTTATTGAAAGTGAAAACAAACTGATGAGGAACAATAAAGATAGCTTCATTTTTATGCTGTTAAACTGAAATTCTAATTTACCGCTTTTTTATGTTACTGGAAATAAAATTCAAATCATTTTAAAGTAACCATACAACAAAAATGTGCTTAACCGCATTTTGATTAAGCACATTGTGTATATAAATTTATTCTTTCTTGTCTGCTCTGCGTTTAAGCGGAATATCTGGCATATTTTTGTTTAATAACAACGGATAATATTCAATTTTAACCGAACTGTTATCCAAACCAAACGCTTTTTCTTCTGATAAACTTCGCTTGCGGATAAAAGCATAACAATCTAAAATGAATTTTTCGTACCAAGGCAAATCATTATCAAACGACACTACTTTTTCTATGATAATGTATTTATGATCGGCAGTAATCTGATTTTTTCTTAACGAATGATAGGTGCTTAATCGGTTAAATTCGCCACACATACTTAAATCTTCCAATACCTTTTTAAACAGCGGACTTATTTTTGGAGCGATACGGAATCCCAAATAAAAATCGACACGGATGATTTTATCTGAAAATTTCTTGATCTGATATTCCATTCCGTAAGGTTCGTCAATAACGTTTACATGCAACATCCAATAAACATCGGCGCGTTTTGGGCGTTTGTAAAGGATCGAATAAATAACTTTTGATTCGATCTCGTTTTTGTTGTGCGCGTTTGTCAGATAAATTAAATTATTGGCATATTGCGGTATGCTTTCATCGTTGCTTAAATCTTCAATAACAGTGGTGTAATCTTCCAAACGAACAAATTCGGTATAATTTTTACGGATTCGTTTCCCTAAAAACCAAATGGTCATAACAAAAGCAATGGCACCGGCTACAATCAATGAAACATATCCACCATGATGAAACTTATCGATATTCGCTATAAAAAAAGATACCTCAAGAACGCTGTAAACCAATACAAAAGCCAAAATAATCAGCTTGTTGAAACGTTTTAAGATCATGTAATAGGTCAGCAAAATACTGGTTGCCATCATACACATGATAATTGCCAAACCGTAAGCAGCTTCCATATTGCTTGATTCTTTAAAGTACAAAACCACCAAAATACAGCCAATACATAAAATCCAGTTGGTTGATGGTATGTAAAGCTGTCCTTTAATAATGGACGGATATTTAACCAAAACACGCGGCCATAAATTCAATCGCATCGCCTCGTTAATCATGGTAAACGATCCGGTAATTAAAGCCTGAGCCGCAATAACCGCAGCCAATGTGGCAATTACGATACCGATTGGAATAAACCATTCGGGCATCATTAAATAGAACGGGTTTTGAATAAACTCTATACCTTTATCAAATGTTTTTAGTTGAATATTGGTGTGCGATAGTAAAAAAGCTCCCTGTCCCAAATAGTTTAACGCAAGGGTAGTTTTTACAAACATCCAACTTATTCTAATGTTTTTTATACCACAATGACCTAAATCGCTGTATAATGCTTCGGCACCTGTGGTACATAAAAATACAAAGCCTAAAACGTAAAATCCTTCCGGATGTTCGGTTAACAGAAAATAAGCATAATAGGGGTTTACCGCTTTAAGAATTTCAGGTACTTCAGTGATCTGCAAAAGACCAACACCGGCCAACATTAAAAACCAAATAAGCATTATAGGACCAAAGAATTTACCAATGGTTTTGGTTCCGTAGCTTTGAAAGAAGAATAAAACCAAGATGATTCCTATTACAAAGGGGATGGTCTGTAAATCGGGATAATAGATTTTGATACCTTCTATTGCAGATGAAATAGAAATGGGCGGGGTAATAAATCCGTCGGCAAGCATGGCGCTACCACCAATCAACGCCGGTACAATCAGCCACTTTTTCTTGAGTTTTTTTACCAAAGTATAAAGCGAAAAAATACCACCCTCGCCGTTGTTATCGGCTTGTAACGTTAGCCATACATATTTAATACTGGTTTGTAGTGTTAGTGTCCAAAGAACACATGAAACGGCTCCGAGCACTAAATTGGAATTAATGGGCGAGTTTCCAAAAATTGCTTTCATTACGTATAATGGCGATGTACCAATATCTCCGTAAATAATACCTAACGTTATTAATAAAGCACCTGCGGTTACCTTATTAACGCTGTGTTTTGCTTCCACTTAAAATAGGAATTAATTAAAATTATTGTTGTTTTTCGTCGGTTTTCTGTTGATCTGCTATTCTAAAACGGCTTCAATTATCAAACTGACAAAAAGTTGCCAAATGTATAAAATTTGCTTATACTAAAGTACTAAAATTAAATTTTTTAAATGTAAGGTAATTGTTGTTTTTTAATGAGGGTAAAAGAAAGTAAATTAAAGCTTGTAGTTTACTAACTGTATCAACAATCAGCTTGTCATTCCGTAGGAATCTCAATGCACACGAATTGTCTTTATAAAATTTCATTATAGTAATAAACCACTTCTCAAATATTTTTTTTGGTTTTAAGTAATAAGCTAATTTTATGTTAAATAATTTATTATATTTACAATACAATTAATTAAAAATTATAACATTATGAAAAAATTACTTTTTTTA
>CAMLFV010000209.1 GCA_946479395.1 uncultured Flavobacterium sp.
CGTCACATGCTGCCAATTGTTTCTCCATATTCTCCTTGATCATGTGCATGGGTACATGCCCGGGACCTTCTATCATCACTTGTACATCGTGTTTCCAAGCAATTTTTGTCAGCTCTCCCAAGGTTTCCAGTTCGGCAAATTGAGCCGCATCGTTGGCATCGGCAATCGCTCCGGGACGTAATCCATCACCCAATGAAAAGGCAACATCGTATCGCTTCATTATTTCACAAATTTCCTCGAAATGCGTGTACAAAAAGTTTTCTTTATGGTGGAACAAGCACCATTTCGCCATGATAGAACCACCACGAGATACGATTCCCGTAACACGATTAGCGGTCAAATGAATATATCGTAACAAAACACCTGCATGAATAGTGAAATACGATACGCCTTGCTCTGCCTGTTCAATCAATGTATCTCTGAAAATTTCCCAAGTCAGGTCTTCAGCAATGCCTTTTACTTTTTCCAAAGCCTGATAAATGGGCACTGTTCCAATTGGCACCGGCGAATTACGAATGATCCATTCCCTAGTTTCGTGAATATTTTTTCCGGTAGATAAATCCATAATGGTATCGGCTCCCCAACGGCAAGCCCAGACCGCTTTTTCTACTTCCTCTTCTATGCTCGAAGTCACCGCACTGTTGCCGATGTTGGCATTGATCTTCACCAAAAAGTTTCGACCAATAATCATGGGTTCACTTTCGGGATGATTGATATTATTGGGAATAATGGCACGCCCTGCAGCAATTTCATCCCGTACAAATTCAGGTGTAATCTTAGAAACAGGCGTATTAGCCCCAAAACTATTGCCTCGATGCTGATGATCCATCCCTTTTGTGGCGGCTTGCAATTGCTCTATACGCTGATTTTCACGGATAGCGATGTATTCCATTTCAGGCGTAATCATGCCTTGTTTAGCGTAATACAACTGCGTAACATTTTTACCTTCTTTCGCAACCTTTGGTTTATGGCTGTATTCAAAACGCAGTTCATCCAGTTTTTTGTTCGCCAATCGCTCTTTACCGTATTCAGAAGTGATGCCTTCCAGAACTTCTACATCATTCCTATCCAAAATCCATCGTTCTCGGATTCTTTCCAAACCTTTACGAATATCAATGGCGATATTTTCATCGGTGTAAGCACCCGATGTATCGTAAATGGTAATGGGCGGATTGATTTCGATTTCGCCATTGGTCAATTTGGTTGGACTTAAAGTAATTTCCCGCATAGCGACTTTGATCGGATGTAATTTTCCGTCGATATACACTTTCTTTGAATTGGGAAAGGGTGCTGTTGAAACAGTTTGTTCGTTCATAGTCAATAAGATTTATCCGCCTTGCGTGGCAGTGATGATCAAAATAGTATCGTTAGGATGTAACGGAGTGGAAGTCCAGTCTTTTCGGGGAACAACCTGGTTGTTGAGCGCAACGGCAATGCCTTTCTCCTTCTTGAGGTTTTCAGACAAGAGCAATTGTTCCAGCGATGCCGGTGGGTTGTAGAAAAACTTCTTTTGATGATTGATGGTGAGTTCCATTCCTAAATATTTTAAATAATTAAAACTTTAGGAATGTCCACAAATGTGCAGAATAGCACATACGCAAGACAGACTACTTTTCCCTACGCTGGTATGATCCAGATCAGGTTCAAAGGGTAATTCTCAGCCTATAAATATTTACAGACACCCCTAAAGTTGGGGCTAAGATAGGAAATAATTCTATTGTATTAAATTACTGGCAAAAAAATTTAAGATTTTAAAGTACAGAATTGTAACAAAATTTGTGAATCGTTACTGCTATCCTATAAAAGTAAACTATAACCGTAGCACATTACCTACTTCATCATAAAACTATAATATTCAGATATTTACTTTAGTTATATTAACTAATGTAGTAATCATCTTATTATTAGTGCAATGGGTTTAGTGTTTCTTATCCTAAATTTATTAATTTAAAGAACGCCTGCAGGTTTTGCAGCATCTGCCCTTCTAATCTTATATTTTTTTCCCTTACTTTATTTTTACCTGTCTCATCATTAAAAAGTAGCGGTTTGATGTTTAAGACCAGTTGTTCGAATCTTTCGGTTGTTTCACCGGCATACCGTACCAACTGCAACAAGGTGTTGATGTTTTTAGTGCTTGGCACATAATCTAAATGATACAGAATATATATTTGCAACGTGCATACGAAACAATCGTGCAATTTCTTTGATGTTATTTCTAAATAATCTTCTGTTACGAGTATAGTGTTATCAACAAAATTTGCAATGTCTTTAGTTGAGTACTTTATGTAGAACAAATTCTCATGAAAATCAGAATACCAGTTATTACGCCAATGGATGGCAGGTTGATATCCCGAAGTATAGATTCTGTTACTGGTTTTGCACACTTTTTTATAAAAGTCCTGTTGCACGTATACATTATCCTGTATGTAAAAGCGGTTGTGGGCGATTATTGCGAACTGCACCTCAGCATCTGCCGTTTCAGTTTCCCTGATTATTTCTTTCAATGTTTTAGAAACCTTATCTTTGGTAATCAGCAACAGGTAAAAGCAGCGTACCGTTTTGCTGTCCAGATAACGCACTGTTTCGTGGAACAGGAATATTTCTTCGACCTCTTCATTACTTTGCAGTCGTTGTAAATGATCTGAGTATTCAAACGGAACTGTATCTTGTTGTTGCAGGCTGATTATTTGTTTGTTCTTATTCAATTCATCAAAGATCTGCAATACAATGTTCTTTATCTTTTTTTGTGCTTTCTTCAATGCTTTCCCCCAGTCATCATACATCCCGGCTTCTGAAAGACTTTGCTGTTCAATCAGGTAAAAAGTATCGGCATCCTGCTTAACAAAAACCGCTTTCCATATGGGACATATTTTTTCCATAATCAGCAATCTTTCGGTTAAACCGCACGTATCATTTACGGTACCCAGAAGTAAAAGTTCTATCGCTCCCAAATCTGTTGCGAAACCTTTAAGATACAGGTAACAGCTTCCTTCTAATTCATCCTTTATAAAATCATCGGTATACGATTTTAACAGCTGCTGTCTTTCAATATACCGTTCCTTAAATTTTTTGAAGTGTTGCCAGAAGTAGTAGTCCGAAGGCATTGCGGTTTCATCGTCACTAAACAGCACTTCTGCTTTAGTCAGACTTAAATGTATAAAAGGACTGCTGATCTTTTTATGCTTCGTTACATCGTCTTCGTCCAACAATACTACCAGCACTTCTTCACCTGCAAAAAATACTGCCTTGTTTTGATCTGAAAAAACAGCAGCGGCTTCCTTTTTATTTTTTACATAGAGCCACAGTATTTTTATTTTTTCATTGCAGACAGCACGGCCATACCATGCAATGCAAAGTAACTTCTGACTAACCAGTGTTTCCAGTCCGTTTTGTAGTTTTTTGGTAAAATCTACTTTTTTAAATAATTCTTTTTTCGTTTCCATCATTCATATATTTATAATTAATAGTCGGTTTAACTGCTCATAAGTTTTTTTAATTATTCTCGATGCATTCCTACCTCAATAAATAGCTACATCTCCCCGTGACTGTACAACTTTTCGCATACACACAGTGCTTTCGCAAATGCCAACTGATCATGTACAGGCAGTTCACCATCGCATCTGGGGAAAAAAGACATCGGAGTATTTAGTACTTCAAGAATTTCCTTTACACTCTCTGGCTCCACACATTCCTTATAAATTTGGGGTAAGAAAGCTTCCAACAACTGCATAAGGTATCTGCAACTATACATAGCGGGTACGTATTGCACCTTTTGATACAATAGCCCGAGTACCAAATGCTGGAACATACTTTTAAGAAGCAAAATATGTCCGGACTGGTACACTAAATTTTCCTGTTGAAATGCGATAAACCAGGGAGAGACATACGAAAGGCGTTCGTTCCAATACTGCTTTTGCAATTTCTTTATGTCAGGTATACCGTTCCCCTTAAGAAAGTTTGCGTTAAACGTCAGATTCTTCCTCAGATACAGTAAATTTTGAGGTACGATAAACTCTTTAAAAAACAATTGAAACCTGTCCCCTTTAGTTTGCAGCCAGTCCAGAGTGTGTATCAAACAAAACACTTCTACCTTTCCCTTAAAATGATGTAGCACTTTGTGCGATAACACGTCGTGTTGCTGTATTCGCAGTGCAGGAGTTATCAGCAGCAGATTAAATTTGTAAGTAGTGGTTGAGTCTGGTTTAATGGTATTATTGGCGCTTAACAGATAAACAGCATCTATCTTATAACAATTGGTCAAAAAAGAAACCAGCTGTTTCAGCAATACTGTCTCCTCCTGCACCGTATCCGGAACCTGACGTTCCAATCTTTTTACATAAAACTTGTTTAACCTCTTAAAACAAT
>CAMLFV010000210.1 GCA_946479395.1 uncultured Flavobacterium sp.
TGATGTCAGATAATACCGCTTCTACTTCTTTCCATGAATTTATTTCGTTGAATTCTGCTTCGATATTTACTTTTTTAATGACTCTTTTAAGGATTCTGATGGATGAAGCTGTTGCGTAAAAATCGACCTTCGCACCGGTGTTTCTAGCGATATTCCATACACGTAACAAACAATGGAAAAAACCGGGTTCTAAATGCGATTTAGACGGTATAATTACAATTTGTCTTTTTATGGTTGCAATAGGTTGTGCAGCGTGATAGACAAATACATTGGTTTGTTTGCTTTGCAAGTAACCGTTATATAGGTTGTAAACGAAAGACGAAGAAAATTCCTTGCCATTTTCTAAACCTACTACCAAATCTGTAACCTTTTTTTCTTTAATTACATTGTTTATTCCGTTAACTACATCGCTGTCGTAACGTGTAAGTGGAGTTAAAACCTCATCGGCTGCTGAAGCCTTAATTACGGCATCGTGCAAAATCTTTTCTGCATTTTTGACCGATGAATCGTTTTTTTCTTCATTAATAACATTCAAGGCATAAAGTCCGTCTTTATTTTTTTTATCTTTTATAATTACAGCCAAATTAACCATTGCATCTACCGTTTCAGGGTAATTAACAGCTAATAGAACATTCTCTTTTTCGTCTGTTTCTCCGGCAACCGTATCCTCTTTATCTGCTTCGGCAATTTTTTCTGCACTTGCCAACGATATAAACGATGAAATGGTACAAGAAACCAAGATAAGCAGAATGCTTCCGTTTAATACGTGTTCATTTAAAAGGCGGACAGGTTCTCCTGCGGCTGTTTCAGAAATAATAATATTGTAACCCACCATTACCGCTGCCAATGTTGCAGCTGCCGAAGCCGAACTTAATCCGAAAATTAGCTTTCCTTGCTCTTTATTCAGCTTAAAGGTTTTGCGTGTTAAAACTGCCGCAAGGTATTTTCCGGCAATAGAGGCAACCAGCATAATAGAAGCAACCGTTATGGTATCCCAACTTTTGAAAAACACACTAAAATCAATCAGCATACCAACACTTATCAAAAAGAAAGGAATAAAAATGGCATTTCCAACAAATTCTACCCTGTTCATAAGCGATGATGTGTGCGGAATAAGCCTGTTAAGTGCCAAACCTGCCAAGAACGCTCCGATGATTGCTTCAACCCCGGCTACTTCGGCAAGCAATGCTGCAAGGTAAATCATTACCAAAACAAAAATGTATTGTGAAATTTTATCTTTTACATTTTTAAAAAACCAGCGTGCGATGATTGGAAAAATCAATAAAACTACCAATCCAAATACCAATATAGAAAGCGATAATCTTAACCAGAATTCGGTACCTACTTCACCTTGTGCCATTCCTACACAGGCTGCCAGTACCAAAAGCGCCAAAATATCGGTTATCATGGTTCCGCCGACAGTTATGTTTACCGCCAGATTTTTTGCCACGCCCAGTTTGCTAACCAGCGGATAGGCTATTAATGTGTGCGATGAAAAAAGACTTGCAAAAAGTATAGACGTAAGCAGGTTGAAGTTTAGCAGATAATATGCCCCAACAAACCCCAAAACAAACGGAACTATAAACGTATAGATACCAAAGCCCATACTTTTCCATTTATTCTTTTTAAAATCGCCCATATCAATTTCCAACCCGGCTAAAAACATAATGTAAAGCAAACCTGTTGTTCCGGTTACCACAATACTGCTATCACGCGCCAATATATTGAAACCATTGGGTCCAATAGCAGCACCCGCAATAATAAGACCCAGCAAATGCGGCACCTTAATTTTGTTTAAAAGCAACGGGGCAAAAAGTATAATGATAAGCAGCAAAAGAAACTTTAACACAGGATCTGCAATGGGCAACGATACGTTTTGTATAGAGAGAAGTAACATTTAATGTATGTTTTATTATTTTTTATTAGAAGAAGGTCTGGTAAACTCAACAGTAAATTTTGCTGTACAGTCACTATCAATCGTGATGGTATGCGAACCTTTCATTTTATCGTTATTTATTTCGCTCAAGGTGGTTTGCATAGCAACCGTTTTGCTTACCGTAGGATCAGTTTTGAACGAAAGAACAATATTATTTCCGTTAAAAGACGCATTGTATGTACGAACAATTTGATTTTTATTGTTCAGCAGATCGGCATATAGGTTAAGCGAATCGCTTTTAAAATCCCAGGCATCAACTCTTTGATCGCCAATAACATAATCACTACAATTAGATTCTACACAAACCAATCTGCCGTTCCATCTGCCGGCAAGATGCTGTGGCCAAAACTTTACCACCGAACTTAAAGAATCGTTTAAAAGCCTTAATGAATCTGCCTTCACAATACTGTCTTTCATTTGTAAAAGAGCCTGATACTCCTTTTCTACATTGGCAAAAGAATCAATACGCAACTGCAGATCAAGTTCTCGCTGCCGCAATTGCTCTTCGCTATTTTTATTGTTACAGCTTACCAGCAATATTATGCTTAACAGGAACGTTAGAAAAGGAATTTTCTTCATTATACTTACTTTTTTACGGTTAAAATTTCACTTATAATTGTAAGATACAAAAAAATCGGGTTTAAAAAATCATAGATGTAAATATTGCCAGATAACGACGCTAATTATATATCTTATTTTAACCCGTAGTGCATTATAGAATTGCCACAGATGCACAGATCTTTACGCATTACTCTAAGCAAAACAGAAAAGTTATGCAACTTATTGAATGCGAAGTATTCAAAAATCCGTAAAAATTTAATTATTAGTAACTTTAATCTATAAAATTATATCTGTGTATCTGTGGTAAAAAAAATTAAATCACTGAATATCATTGTGTTAAAATTTATTAGATAATGCACTACGGGTTTATTTTATGATTTTTACAACAGCCTTCTCCTAATCTATAGAATAATATCTTTCAAAACTATTCAAGTTAGCATCAATAAAACTTTTATTTTAAATCATTTCCAACCTTTTTGTATTTATTTTCGTCTATCTATAAAATAGGGAACACTTAACAACAAATTCCTAATAAAATCAATGCAAATTATTCCAATCTTAACCCTACTAAATGAAAAACCTAAAAACAGTTATTGCCCTACTGCTACTATCACAAACTATTTGTACCGCACAAACACAGTTTAAAAACTGCGCAAATAACACGCTGTTGCAAAATGTTATTGTAAACAATGCTACCACGAAAGAATGGATCGGAAATACCGACGAACAAGGTATGCTCACTATTCCTGCTAATGTTTCTGAAATTGAAGCATCGCATCCTACTTTCGGTTTGCTGACTATGGCAAACGCAACAGGAACAATATGTACAGACGAATCGGGCGATGTATTGGCAGAACTTGTTATTGAAACAGGTGCCCATGTTACCAAAACGCTTTTAGAAGCTTTAGATCATTCGTTTGCAACCTATAAAAAAGCCAACAAGGGCAAAAAACATTATCAAATAGATTTTAAACTAACAGAACAACAACAGCCTTTGGAAACCTTTACCGGCATACTGGCATTGGGGAATGTGTTCAACAGTTCTTTTAACAATTATACCATTAAATGGACCGAAGCTGTTAAGAACAACAAATCGTTTAACAAACTGCCAAGGTATCAGTATATTGCACACGTAAGTGAAATCTTTTTTGCAGAAAAAAAGAACTTCGACAAATTAAAAAAACAGATACAAAGCAGTACCGTACAACGCATTGGTAACCAATACTATATATCTGAAAAGGAAAACAACGAATTTATTACTATTGACGTAGATTCTCAAACAAAACTGGTTACGGCTTATGTAAACACACAACTTTTAACCGACAAAAAGCAGTATGCTTTTGAAAAGAACGACCGCCAGACCATGGGAAAAGTTGCTATGAACTTTGTAACTGCTGCCGACGATTATTTTGTGGATGATCTATCGGTTGAAGCCAAATTTTTGATCGATCAGAAAAATTACGAAACCGAAAGTTTTATGAAACAGAAAAAGATGACAAAAGATCAAGAAAAAAAGCTGGAAGGAAAAGGTGTTGTAGGTTTTGCAATGGATTACGTAAAACAATTAGATGCTTATCTTAATTCACTGAAATAAATAGTTACCAATCAATATATATATTAAAACAAAAAGCAGATAAGAGAATGTCTTTTATCTGCTTTTTGTTTAGAATTCCATTACAAATTCTTCTTTGGGTACTCGTACTTTTTTCATTGATCCCACCCAATCTTTTTCCTGATCGGCGTAACCAACGTACATGAGTGAAACACTTTTTAATCCGTGCTTTTTAAGATCCAGCACCTCATCAACCCATTCGTTATTAAAACCTTCTACAGGTGTGGTATCAATCTTTAATTCCGCT
>CAMLFV010000211.1 GCA_946479395.1 uncultured Flavobacterium sp.
AGAAAGTGTAGTTACAAATGCAACCGAGTTTGCAGATGTTGTTACAGAGGCTAAAACAGAGTTGGCTAAAATTAAGTCAGAAGAGGCGAAACGTAATTCATCGGTAAAATAATTAAATATGAAAAAGTACTTATTTAGTATCACTATAGTAGCGGCATTATTGGCAAATAAAGCAAATGCCCAAGTAGATAAAGACAAGAAAAACAATACGGTAGGAACAGAGGTTGTTAACGTAACATCAGAATATCAAGCAACGTTGAACGATGCATTTAAGATTAACGATAATCCGTTGATTGAAGATGAAGACATCAATCAGAAAAAAGACGTGAAATATACAATCTTTTCTGTCCCGGTTGCATCAACTTTTTCTCCGGCGAAAGGCGAAGCTGCTAAGGTTGATAATGATTCACTGGCAAATTTTTACAACAATTATGCGTTGTTTGGCTACGGGAATTTTAATACCATTCGTGGCGAATTGGGTATTGTTGAAAAAATTGGATCAAACAATATGTATGCTGGTGGTTTCTTAAAGCATATTTCTTCTGGTGGAGGAATTGACGGAGTTGAGTTAGATGATTCTTTTAGTAAATCGAATTTAGATTTTACGTTGGGTCAGCGTAATGAAAATAGTCAGTGGAATATCCAATTCGGTGCAATGACATCGAAATACAACTGGTACGGAACTCCGGCAGATTTTTATGTATCGAATTTTAATTTCGATTTGGTTGATCCTTTACAAAAGTATAATGATGTTCACATTGCCGGATCTTATGATAGCTACATTGGTGCATTTGAAAAAGCCGATGTTTCCTACAAATATTTCTGGGACGAATTCGATAGTAAAGAAAGCCGATTTATTTTTGCTCCGAAATTTAATATCGAATTGCCAAATAATACCGTTCACGTTAATTTAGAAGCCGATTATTTAAATACGCAGTTTGCAAACAATGGTGTTGATAATGCGATAGATAAATATAATTACTTAAACCTTTCGGTTAACCCAAGTATTAAATTTTTTGATGCAGATTATTCGGTTGAAGTTGGTGCAGGTTTAACGTATGTGTTAGGAAAAGAACGAGGAGTTGAAGATAATTCACTAGTTGTTTATCCAATGGTTAAGGCTAATTTTAACTTGGTTCCAAACATTGTTCAGGCTTATTTTGGTGCAGTGGGTGGAGTGAAACAAAACTCGTATGCCGATTTAGCAGAAGAAAATCCGTTTGTAGCTCCGTCTTTACTATTGAAACCAACTAAAACTAATTACGATTTTTACGCAGGTTTAAAAGGTAAACTGTATCATAATTTATCGTACAACGTTCGTGCAAACTATAAAGTTGAAGATGATAAAGCCATGTTTACAATCAATCCATATGATATTAATATAGATAATAAACAAGGATATCAATACGGAAATTCATTTGGTTTAATTTACGATAAAGTAAATACGTTGAGTTTGTTTGGTGAATTGAATTTTGATTTTTCAGACAAAGCAAAAATTGCACTTTCGGGCGAATACAACAATTACAGCGCAGAATATTACAACAATGTTTTTCATTTGCCACAAGGTAAAGTCAACGTAAATGTGTTGTACAATTTCACGAAACAATGGTTTGCCGATGCTAATTTAGGATTCGTTGGTCAGCGTTATGAATTCAGCGGAGTGAATACATTTCCAAGACCAGACGATATTAAGTTAGGCGATTATTACGATTTAAACCTAACGGTAGGTTACAGACCAACTGCACAATGGACGGTTTTTGTAAAAGGAATGAATTTAGCTAACGAAAATTATTTCCGTTTTAACCAATATCAGGTTCAAGGATTACAGGTTTTAGGCGGTGCCATGTATAAATTCGATTTTTAGTAAAATCATAAATAACAATAACACAAAAAGCTCTGAAAAGGGCTTTTTTATTTTTATGGATAGAAAAGAATTAAAACAACTGGTTTTAAATACTTTAAACAATCAGATTGAAGCCATACAAAATCAAATTTCTTCTTTATCAGAAGATGCACAGAACGATGCTAAAAGTTCTGCCGGCGATAAACACGAAACGGGTTTGGCTATGATGCATTTAGAACAAGAAAAATTAAATGCCAAATTGATCGAGCTTTTAGATATGCAACAGATCGCTTTAAAATTATCAGAAAACAAAACGGTAGAAAAAGTGGTGTTAGGATCAATCGTTAAAACCAATAAAGCCGTTTTTTATTTAAGCGTTCCCATTCAGCCGGTTAACTATAAAAATACGCAGGTTTTTTGTGTATCGGTTCATGCGCCTTTAATTCAGCATTTAGTAAATAAAGAAGTTTGGGAAGAAGTTACCTTTAATAATATTTCGTATAAAATACTTGAAATTTTTTAGTTTGCAGAGTTTTAAGTGTTCATAACTACACAAAGAATAAATGCTATTAGATATAAGAAATTCGCTAAAATTTCGTATATTTGTAGTTAAGTTTATTATTTAGTACACCTATTTATTATGAGTGAAGAAATAAAGAAAAATTCGTATTCTGCCGATAGTATTCAGGCATTAGAAGGAATGGAGCACGTACGTATGCGTCCGTCAATGTATATTGGCGATGTAGGCGTTCGCGGTTTGCACCACTTAGTTTACGAAGTTGTAGATAACTCAATTGACGAAGCTTTGGCAGGATACTGCGATTCTATTCAGGTTATCATAAATCAAGACAATTCTATTACAGTTCAAGATAACGGTCGTGGAATCCCTGTAGATATGCACAAAAAAGAAGGTGTATCTGCGTTAGAGGTTGTTATGACAAAAATTGGTGCAGGTGGTAAATTCGATAAAGATTCGTATAAAGTTTCTGGTGGATTACACGGGGTAGGTGTATCGTGTGTAAACGCTTTATCTGATCATTTACGTGCCGAAGTTCACCGCGATGGTAAAATTTGGGAACAAGAGTACGAGCGTGGTAAAGCAATCTATCCTGCACGCCCAATTGGCGAAACCAATATTACAGGTACAAAAGTTACCTTTAAGCCAGACGGATCTATTTTTACTCAAACATTAGAGTATTCTTATGATACATTGGCAGCACGTTTACGCGAATTATCGTTCTTAAATAAAGGTATTACCATTACCCTTACAGATTTACGTAATGTTGATGAAAAAGGCGAAGCACATAACGAAACCTTTCATTCTAAAGAAGGTTTAAAAGAATATGTTCGCTTTTTAGATGGTAACCGTACGCCGATTATTGGTCATGTGATCAATATGGAAAACGAAAAAGGCGAAGTTCCTGTAGAAGTTGCTTTAATTTATAACGATAGTTATTCAGAAAACATCTATTCGTATGTAAATAATATCAATACGCACGAAGGTGGAACGCATTTGCAAGGTTTCCGTATGGGATTAACGCGTACATTGAAAAAATACGCTGACGCTTCTGGTTTGTTAGAAAAATTAAAATTCGAAATTTCTGGTGATGATTTCCGTGAAGGTTTAACAGCAATTATTTCTGTTAAAGTAATGGAACCTCAGTTCGAAGGGCAAACAAAAACAAAATTAGGAAACCGTGAAGTAGTTTCTCCTGTATCGCAAGCAGTTGCCGATATGTTAGAAGCTTATTTAGAAGAAAATCCGCAAGACGCAAAAATCATTATCCAAAAAGTTATTTTAGCAGCACAGGCACGCCACGCAGCTAAAAAAGCCCGCGAAATGGTTCAGCGTAAAACGGTTATGAGTGGTGGTGGTTTACCTGGTAAATTATCAGATTGTTCAGAGCAAGATCCTGAAAAATGTGAGATTTTCTTTGTCGAGGGAGATTCGGCAGGTGGAACCGCAAAACAAGGTCGTGACCGTAACTTTCAAGCAATTATGCCATTGCGTGGTAAAATCTTGAATGTTGAAAAAGCAATGGGACACAAAGTGTTCGAAAACGAAGAAATTCGTAATATTTTCACTGCTTTAGGTGTAACTATTGGTACCGAAGAAGACAGTAAAGCATTAAACTTATCAAAATTACGTTACCATAAAGTTGTAATTATGTGTGATGCCGATGTTGACGGTAGCCACATTGCTACTTTAATTTTAACATTCTTGTTCCGTTACATGCGTGAATTAATTGAAAAAGGATACGTTTATATTGCAACTCCGCCATTATATATGGTTAAAAAAGGAACTAAAAAGCAATATGCTTGGAACGATGACGAACGTATTGCGTTAATGGAACAAATGGGACAAGGATCATCAGTTCAGCGATACAAAGGTTTAGGAGAGATGAATGCAGAGCAGTTGTGGGAAACTACAATGAATCCTGAATTTAGAACGCTTCGTCAGATTAATCTTGATAATTTGGCAGAAGCAGACCG
>CAMLFV010000212.1 GCA_946479395.1 uncultured Flavobacterium sp.
AGAGCAACGGACTGAAAATCCGTGTGTCCCTGGTTCGATTCCTGGAGGTACCACAAAAGAAAAGCCGAAGAGAAATCTTTGGCTTTTTTATTTATTAAATTGAAGCAATAAAAAAATCGGTCTTTAAACCGATTTTTTTGTTTTATTCAGTATAACTGAAAGTATAATATAAAAGATTATAATCAGCGGAATCGCTTCAAATCTAAAGAATAATAGCAGTAATGCACAAATTCCCAAAAACAAAAGCGTTAGCTTGTTATCGCTTAAATTTTTGTTCTTCGTTTTTAGTGAGAAAAGCGGTAATTCGGCATTCATAATAAACGCGCTAAACAAACTTATTACTACCAAAACATACGGATTGCTAAAAAAAGTAAAAACAAAATCACTTTCTGTAGTGTTCATTATTAAAGGGATACTCAAAATAAACAAGGCGTTTGCAGGTGTTGGTAATCCAATGAAACTATCGGTTTGGCGGGTATCGATATTAAATTTTGCCAAACGCATACAAGCTCCCAAAGTAATTACAAAACCAATAAAAGGTACGAGTTTCATGTAAAAAGTATCTTCGGTAATGGTGTATTGTTCATAATTTTCCTGAATATGTGCTAGCATTTGATACATTACAACACCAGGAACCACGCCCGATGTTACCATATCTGCCAAAGAATCTAACTGAACACCCAACGGACTTGAAACTTTTAAAACGCGTGCGGCAAATCCGTCCCAAAAATCAAAGAAAATTCCCAAACAAACCCAGAAAAAAGCCATTTGCAGGTTATCGTCAAAAGCATAAACTAACGCAACTAAACCAGATAATAAATTTAAAAGTGTAATTACATTAGGAATGTGTTTTTTTATTGTCATCAATTGTATAATTTTATTATAAAAACAAAAGTAAACAATAAGTTGTAAGTATTTTGAGTTTATATATTGTAAATTTTTGTAATATTTGTAAAAATTATCTACGTGAAAAAACGTTTTTTACTATTGCCTTTACTTTTTGGTACGGCTTTAATGCAGGCGCAAACTGCAAGAAAATATTCTAACGAGTTTTTAAATATTGGGGTAGATGCCGCATCATTTGGTATGGCGAACAGCGTTATTGCACAAACTGGCGATGTTAATTCGGGTTATTGGAACCCGGCAGGATTGATCCATTTGCAAGATAAACAGATTAGTTTAATGCACGCAAGCTACTTTGCAAACATTGCACAGTACGATTATGCTGCTTTTGCAATGCCTATTGATGACAAAAGTGCGTTGGCAATTTCTGCAATTCGTTTTGGGGTAGATGATATCATGAATACCACTGAATTGATCGATCAAAACGGAAACATCGATTATAACAGAATTTCGTTATTCTCTGCTGCCGATTATGCTTTTAATATATCGTATGCCCGAAAATTATCTGTAGAAGGTTTATCGCTGGGTGCAAATGCAAAAGTTGTTCGCAGAGTAATTGGTGATTTCGCAAAATCGTGGGGTTTTGGGTTAGATGTTGGTTTGCAGTATCATACCGAAAACTGGAAATTCGGTTTAATGGCACGCGATATTACTACAACTTATAATGTTTGGAATATTAACGAAGCCGAGTTTGAAAAGATACGAGGTGCGGTTGAAGGTCAAAATCAAACGTTGCCTGAAACTACCGAACTTACGTTACCTAAACTAAAATTGGGTGTTGCAAGAGATTTTGCTTTGACCGAAAAATTTAATTTAACCACTGCTGCGGTTCTTCATACCGAATTTTATCAAACAAATGCCGTGATTTCAACATCATCTTTCAGTATTCAACCGTCTGTTGGTTTTGAGTTCGGATACGATAAAATGGTTTTTGTGCGTGCCGGTGTGGGGAATTTTCAGAACGAATTACAAATCGATAATTCCGAAAAAGTTACCTTTCAACCCAACGTTGGTTTAGGATTTAAATATAAAGGAATTCAGGTAGATTATGCCTTAACCGATATTGGCGATCAAAGTGCATCGCTTTACTCAAACATCTTCTCTCTGAAATTAGATTTAGGAATTTTTACAAAGTCAAATGAATAATTTAGTATCAAAATTTAAACAGCAAATCGTATTATTGATTTGTTGTTTTTCTTTTATAACTGCAGCAGCACAACCCGAAACCTTATCAGAAAAAGCCGAAATTAGCGTATTAACCTGCGGAACTGCTAACGAAATGTATACGCTTTTTGGTCATACTGCGTTGCGAATTAAAGATGTTGATCAAAATTTAGATGTGGTTTACAATTGGGGAATGTTCGATTTTAGAACACCTAATTTTTTAGCAAAGTTTGTAAAAGGAAATTTACTTTATTATTTAGATGTTGATTCGTTTGACGATTTTTTATACAATTACACGGTTGATAATAGGGAAGTGGTTGAACAGGTTTTGAATTTGTCTTCTGCTGAAAAATCAAAAATTTGGACAGAAATTAATCGACAATTAAAAGGAAATGATCGATATTACACCTATGGATTTATTCGAAACAATTGTACTACAAAGGTTGTTGATGTGATTAATAAATCGATTGAAAAACCATTAAGTACCAATTTTCCATCAAACAATCATTCGTATCGATACATTTTAAACGAAGGTTTAGATCAACATTATTTCGAAAAATTGGGTATTAATCTTCTTTTTGGATATCCAACGAATAAAGAAACTGATTTAATGTTTTTACCTGTTAAATTAAAAGATGGTATAGTTGCAAACAAAAACATTTTAAAAAAACAGCAAACACTAAACACGGTAAGTATCCAAAAAATAAGTTCGTTAAATTCAATTTATACCTTATGGTTGGTTGTTTTAGTAGCTTTAATAGGTGTTTTTAATAAAAAATGCCGAATAATATATTTTTTTATAACCGCTATTTTTAGTGTTTTTTTAGTTGCAGTTAGTGTATATAGTACCCATGCAGAACTACAATTTAATGCTTTAATATTATTTTACAATCCGTTTTTCTTTGTTGGTTTGCTTCTTAAAAATAAAAAAATAATATTTTTTGCAACTTTTTTAACGTCTATAAGTTTGGTATTTATGGGGTTAGAATTAATTTTGGTTGCTGCACCTTTAGTAGTGTTAAATTTGGGTTATATAATGGTATTGTTTTTGTTACGCAATAAACAAATAGTACCTTTGCAGGCTTTAAAAAAATAACACTATGCTTGGTTTTTTTAAAAAGAAAAAAACACTTAAAGAACTTATACCACAAAATTTTGTTGATATACACTCGCACCTTTTGTATGGGTTAGACGATGGTGCCAAATCATTACAAGATACTAAAGAATTAATTAGCTATTTAAAATCATTTGGTTTTACGCAATTTGTAACAACTCCGCACACCACACCATTAGTTTGGGAAAACACAAAAGAGCAGATTGTAAATCAATACAATAAAGTTAAAACCGAATTAAATATGGTTGATGCTGAACTTCGAGTGGCATCGGAATATTTAATTGACGATTCATTTTTAAAGCGATTAGAAAACGAGAAACTATTAACTGTAAAAGATAATTACGTGTTAATTGAAATGTCGTACATTAATCCGCCAATACAGTTGTATGAAATTATTATGGAATTGAATTCGCAGGGATACCAACCTATTTTGGCTCATCCGGAGCGATACAATTTCTATAAAAATGATTACGATAGTTTCAAAAAATTAAAAAGTGCTGGCTGCTTATTCCAAATAAATATGTTAAGCAGCACAGGTTATTACGGAGCTGGCATTACAACAGTTGCCGATTATCTTTTAAAAGAAAATATGTACGATTTTGCAGGAAGCGATGTGCATCATCAAAAACACATTAATGCATTTAACGCCGAAATAAACCTTAAAAATGTTGATGCGTTTGAAAGTGTTCTGAATAGAAATGAATTCTTTAGACAATAATTAGAAGCTTATATTATGCTCCAAAAAAGAAAGGCTCGCACATTGTGCGAGCCTTTGCTTTTTGGAGCGAATTGTTAACGAAATCTTATAAAAATATTGTAAATCAGTTCTTTATGATTTTATTTGTATCTTTGCAAAGGAAATTCAAATAGTGACAGTGTTTGAGAAATGATATTGAATGATAAAAAAATGTTCTTATTTTATTGTAACTGCCATTGCAATTGCTTTAATAACTATGGCTTTTAAAGGTGTTGAAACAACTTTAATAACTAACGATTATTATAAGGTTAGTGAGCCTTTGGCGTATAGTGTTTCAACCAACGATAACGCTTTAAGTGAGATTAATGAAAGATTAGATGAAGCTAATTTTTCC
>CAMLFV010000213.1 GCA_946479395.1 uncultured Flavobacterium sp.
TAATTAGACATTCACTTTTCCTATCCTCTTGCATAAGTAAATCACAATCTATTTTACATGATATTAACGTAGAAATAAATATGACTAAAAGAATTTTGTAAGTGATCTTCATAAATGTATTAATTGGTTAGTTAAAAACATAAATCCATCATAAATAATGGACTTGATCTTGCAGAGAGAAAGGGATTCGAACCCTCGATGCAGTTACCCACATACAAACTTTCCAGGCTTGCTCCTTCAACCACTCGGACACCTCTCTAATTAGGTTCGTAAATTTACAGTAAAATTGATTTTGAAAAAAGTTTTAAGGCTTATGAAAACCTTGTTTTAATATTTTTGCAACTACATTTTTATAGAACATATCATTAAACTGTTTACCATACATTTTAGCAAATGCCTGTTCTTTTGTTAGGAAATCATTTTCGCGTTCTTTAATAGCATCGTGTAGTTCATTTCTCTTTTTGAACATTGTTATGGCTTGTTCTGCTGTTTCAAATTTAGTTCTACTAAGGTTTTCTTTAATCCAACTTTCAAAATTATCATTTGCAAACGCTTCATTTTGTTCTTTCAATAAAGTGGTAAATTGTCTTTTAACCACACTATATTCCATGTATTCGTTAGATCCGTAAAAAGCTGCAGCAGCTGTTTCAAACGCAACATATTCTTTATCATCTAAAATATTCTCAACCTTTTTTGGCACCACAACTTTTTTCTCTGCAATGAAATCAACAGGTAACATATCGGCAGTTTTCAAATCGGCAAAAAATCCACTAAAATATACATCATTCGGGTTTACTAAATGTCCGCCTTTTTGAATTAGCACACATTTTTGTTGAAAATATAATTGAGATTGCTCTTTAGTTTCTTTGTTAAAAACGACAAACGGCACTTCTATTTCGGCAGTATCTTTTTGCAATTTTGAATTTAAATTACCGCCTTTTATAACCACGCCTGACAAATCGGGTCTTTTACGGGTTGGTTTTTTAATGATACAAAGTTTATAACCATCGTTTTCAGGTTCTACCTTAAAATATTCTTCAACAGGAACTCCCAAACCGTTAACGGCAAGTAAATAATCAGAATTTTCGAGATTAACTGTAGTTAAATCGCTAAAAAAAGCAGCACTTGAATTGTTATAGGTTTCGTTTCTATTAGCAACTATCTTCTTGTTAGATTTTTCGTTTTCACTGAATAAAGAATACCCAAAATAATTGCTGTTCATGTAATTTTTAGGATCTAACGTTTGATAATTGAACTGAACCTGAAATGATTCTAAGTGAAATTTTATGGTATAACCCAGATTTTCATTATTTATAACGATCGGCTTATCGGAATGGGCGGATAATTGATTGGTTTTGGTATCGAAATAAAAATATAAATCGTTTTCGTTTACAATCTTTGTTCGTTTGGCGTTTTTGGTATTTCCTATGAAAAAATGTTTAAAAGCCTTGAGCATTTGTTTACGAGTAAAGACATTTTTATCGATTACCAACTCATCTAAAACAGTTTCTTCAGGCTTTAATCGGATTTTTAAATCAGTAGTTGAACCCGGATCTGATACAAGAAAATATTCGTATCCAAAAGCACTTACAACCAACTGATTTTTATTGTTTGCAGGAATATTAATTTGGAAATATCCTTTTGCATCTGTTTCGGTTGCTATAGTCGTGTTATCTAAAAAAACCGATGCTGCTTCAACAGGTTTGCCGGTATCTACACTTACAACAACTCCTTTTATAATTTGTGCGTTTGAAAATACGCTTAAAAAACAAAATATCAATACGTAAAAATGCCTCATAATTAAAAACTTAACTTCTTTAAAAACAAAAAACTACCTTAGAATATCTAAGATAGTTTTTTTAACAAAGATTAACTCAAATTGATCTTATTTTTTTACAAATTTTAAAGTAGCCGACCCTTTTGCTGTTTCAACTTTTAAAACATACACACCTGTCTTTAGGTTTGATACATTAATTGTTTGTGTATTAGCTTGTAACACTTTTTGACCTGCAATGTTGTATGCGGTTACATTTGTAATGCTTTCGGCAGTTTGAATGTTTAATATATCTGACGCTGGGTTTGGATATACTGAAACAGAAACCATTGATGGATTTTCTACAGAAAGTGATGTTCTAGACTTGTAGAAATGGTTAGGAATTTTGCCAACTGTAAAAGTATTCAACAAACTACCTTGTAGTGAATATACATACACTTTACCATCTAAAACATATCCATTAGCATCTGCGACATAAATATTATTATTAATTACATTCATACCATAAATGCCCATGTAAATATCAGTTATAGGTGTAGCTATTAATGGGCTTGCAGTTAATGTGTTAGTTGAAACAGTGTATTTGTAAATATCGGCACCAGCGGTAATAAAGAAATCCGTTCCATCTGTATCCATATGAAAAGCTTTAATACCTGAAGGAAATGTAAACACATTTGTAGCAGTATCTGTACTTAAATTAATTTTATGCAAGCTTGCAATTGCTGTTTGAGGTCCCCATGATGGTACGCCACATAAAACATATAAATCGTTTCCTAAAGTTACCAATTCAGAAGGAGTATCCTCTACCTGGATTTGAGTTGATTGTTGCGTTGCAATATTGTAAACAGTAATAAAATCTGCGTTTTGATGTGCAATATACAACTTACCGTTTATCTCTTTAATTTTTTCAGTACCATCGGCAACGGTAATTGTAGTTTCTAATGTATTTGTAGTTAAATCAATAACGGCCAAATAATCATCGGTTGCAGATCCCCAACAAGTTACATACGCTTTATTGTTATAGACCGCAGCATATCTAGGATTATTTAAACCAGATATAGTAGCAATATGCTGAAATGTTTTGTTGTTTACAATTTTAACTTCGTTAGATATATTAAGAACCACTACAGCAAGATCGTTATACATAGTAAGACTTTGAGCCGTATCGCCCAAACTCATCCCCTGATTTGCCAAACCAAAAACATTGTTTGTTACTGTATTGTTATCTATAAAAGAAATAGATGCGTTGTTAGATCCTGCCCCTCCTTCATTTAGTGTAATTACTCCGTCTAAATATTCAGTCTGAGAAAAACCCAGAAAGCTGCAAAGAATAAATAGTATTAATAAAGTATTATTTTTCATGTGTTAGTTAATTTTAGTAAGATATTAAGATTATTTTTTTACAAATTTTAAAGTAGCCGAACCTTTTGTAGTTTCAACTTTTAAAACATACACACCCGTTTTTAGGTTTGATACATTAATTGTTTGTGTACTAGCTTGTAGCACTTTTTGACCTGCAATGTTGTAAGCGGTTACATTTGTAATATTTTCTGTAGTTTGAATGTTCAATATATCAGATGTTGGGTTTGGATATACGTTTGCTTCGATACTATTGTGTTTGCTTGTTGATAAAGCAGCAGTGATATCTTGCGGTGTAAAAGGTCTTCTTGTACCGATACTTAAACCTAACCAATCGTCATTATCTAAAGTAACTAAAGACAAATCGTTTTCTGTTTTCCAACTAGAAAGATCTTTTCCGCTGTAAGCTTTCCATAAGCTAGTTCCTGCAGCTGTTTCTGTACGAGTTCCGATAGTTACAGATGATAAAACATTTGCAGTCATTACATAATCAAATCCGCCGTTTAATTCTGTATTAATTAAATCTAAAGCATCTTCTGCTGTAATTGATCCGTTATATTGAATTCCAAAAACGTAAGAATCTGCAACATTATTTGTATCAGTACCAAAATCAACAACTACTAAACTTTGGTTTGATCCTGTTCCTAACCATGTAATAATGTCTGATTTTTTATACCATTGAGAACTATAAGCCGGAACTGGTTCTGATGGATGTGACATTGGTGGTGTAGTAGGTGTAAAGCCATATCCGTATGATAAACCATACCATTTACCATCAATTAAAGCATCATTATTTACACCATTGTTCATAGTCATATTATTAGATGCCGTACCAGACCATGTTGACCAATAATCGTCTTCAGAAGGAATATGGTGATTGTAATTTAATGAATATAAAAAACCACTTGGAATTTCGGAGATCATTTTACTTTCGTCGGCATCAATAGCCGTTATTAAATCTTCCATTGTTAAGTTGGTATCATTAAAACGGTATCCCCAAACATACGAATTTGGTTCATAATCATCGTTAAAATCAACAACCAAGTAAGCAGTTTTATTACCTGTTCCTACAAAATATTTTACATC
>CAMLFV010000214.1 GCA_946479395.1 uncultured Flavobacterium sp.
CTCAAATATATAAAAAATACATATTTTTATTTGGTGGTTAACACAGAATCTGTGGCAAAAAAATAAATAGCTACATCAAGTTTTTAATATTTGTATAGATAATGCACTATAGAGACTATTTATATGTTTTTAAGATTTCGTAGTTTCCCTCAATCACTATAAAACCTATGTGTCTATGTGGTTTAAAATACCTGTGGCAAAAACTAAAAATTATTCCTATTTTTACTAATTCATAAAAAACAGAACAACAATGAAACTTCATGCTATTGAAGCAGGTAATTTTAAGTTAGACGGCGGTGCCATGTTTGGCGTGGTTCCAAAGGTTCTTTGGAATAAAACCAATCCTGCCGATGCCAATAATCAGATTGATCTTGCTGCGCGATGCTTATTAATTGAAGACGGCAACCGGTTGATTTTGATTGATACCGGTATGGGCAACAAACAGAGCGACAAATTTTTTGGCTTTTACAACATGTGGGGCGATTTTGATTTGGAACGATCTTTAAAAGAAAAAGGTTTCAGTAAAGATGATATCACCGACGTGTTTTTAACCCATCTGCATTTTGATCATTGTGGCGGGGCGGTTTCTTGGAACGATTCACGAACCGGCTACGAACCTACTTTTAAAAATGCAACGTACTGGAGCAACGAAAACCATTGGGATTGGGCTACAAAACCAAATCCGCGTGAAAAGGCATCGTTTTTATCAGAAAACATTCTGCCTTTGCAAGAAAGCGGTCAGTTGAAATTTGTACAACCAAATTCAAATCCAAACGAAATAATATCAGATCTTAACTTCGGCGTTTTGTTTGTAGATGGTCATACCGAAAAGCAAATGATTCCGCATATAAAGTATCAAGATAAAACCATTGTTTTTTGTGCCGATTTATTGCCAACTGCCGGTCATATTCCGTTGCCGTATGTAATGGGGTACGATACTCGCCCTTTATTAACCTTGGGCGAAAAAGAACAGTTTTTAAAGAATGCCGCAGCAAACAATTATTATCTGTATCTGGAACACGATGCGCACAACCCAATAATTACCTTACAGGAAACCGAAAAAGGCGTCCGATTAAACGAGGTTTTTTCTATTAACGATATTTTATGATATTGATTTGTAACATATCCGTTTTTTTAATACCAATTAATTAGAATAAAATTTAAGATTATATCAAATGAAAATCAACAAATCTATTTACTTATCAGCTTTAGTAGCTTTAGCCCTAACCAGCTGTAAAACGGCGCAAACATCTTATTTGCCAGATTTAAGTGCGTTAAAACAAATTGAAAGTGCAGACCAGTTACCAACAAGAAAATCAGCTTTAGCAGAAAGTAGTTTACAACGTTGGAGTCATTTAGATGTACTAAAAGATACTGTTCCGGGAATGTCGGTAGATCGTGCATACGAAGAGATCATTAAAAACAAAACAGGTAAAAAAGTAATTGTTGCCGTGATTGATTCTGGTATAGAGGTTGATCATGCCGATTTAAAAACGCAAATGTGGGTAAACCCTAAAGAGGTTGCCAACAATGGTAAAGACGACGATAAAAACGGATATACCGATGATATTCACGGTTGGAACTTTTTAGGTGAAACTAACGAAGAGCAGTTAGAATTAACACGTATTGTTTCTCGTGGCGATAATGGTTCTTCTGAATATAAGCGTGCCGTTAAAGAATTAGAAAAAAAACGTGCAGAGTTAGATCCTTTAAAAGCGCGTTTGGCATCAATGCAAGAAGTACATGATAAAGTAGCTAAATATTTAAAGAAATCAACGTTTACAAAAGCCGATTTAGATAAGATACCAACCGATGCTCCAGCCGATATCACTAAAGCAAAAAACATGGCTTATGCCTTGGTAGCTGGCGGAAAAGAAGCAAACGAATATTTAAAAGATTTCGCAAGCTACGTGAACGGTCAGTTAGATTATAACTTAAATCCAGATTTTAAAGGACGTAAAACAGGTGATGATATTTTTGATATCAACGATAAAATCTACGGAAACAATGATGTAATGGGCGATCGCGACCATGCAAAACACGGAACACACGTTGCGGGTATCATTGCACAAACACGTCACAACAATATTGGTGGCGATGGTGTAGCATCAAACAACGTAGAAATCATGTCGGTTCGTGCCGTGCCAGATGGTGATGAGTACGATAAAGATATCGCTTTAGGTATTCGTTATGCAGCAGATAACGGTGCAAAAGTAATCAACGGAAGTTTTGGTAAATATTTTGCACAAAACAGCCAATGGGTTATGGATGCTATTAAATATGCTGAAAAGAAAGACGTGTTAATCGTTGTAGCTGCCGGTAACGACGCTATGGATTTAAACCCTGCAACTGGCGAGGAAATTAAACGTTACCCTAACGACCGTATCGAAGGAACTAAGACAGAAATCGCTGATAACTTTTTAGTAGTTGGTGCGTTAAACCCTTCGTTTGGAGAAAAAATGGTAGCAAACTTCTCTAACTTCGGTAATGTAGATGTAGATGTTTTTGCTCCGGGTGTTAAAATTTACGCAACGGTTCCTCACGGAAAATACGAATATTTACAAGGAACATCAATGGCATCGCCAAACGCAGCAGGTGTAGCAGCAATGATCCGTTCGTACTATCCGAACTTAAAAGCAGCACAGGTTAAAAAAATCATGATGGATTCTGGTGTGGCTGTTAACAAAGAAGTAATTGTTTCGGGCAATAAAGACGACAAACGTAATTTCCAGGATATTTCAACTTCAGGAAAATTCGTAAACCTTTACAATGCTTTAATTATGGCAGATAAAGTTTCTAAAGGGAAAAAATAAAATCATAATTAATTTAGTAATTTAGCTGTTCTCTTTGGGGAACAGCTTTTTTCTTTTATCGGATTGATATTGTAAAGTTCAAAATAGATACAAAGTTTGTCATTCCGTAGGAATCTAAAAAGAAAAAGATCTATTACTAATTTGCAACAAACACTTAAAATTAAAATATGAAAAAGTTTTTACTTTTACTGATTGCTGTATCAACCGCGGGATACGCACAGCATAAAAACCCAAATCCGGGTTACTGGCAACAGCACGTTGATTATAAAATGGATGTTACCATGGATGTTGAAAAATTTCAATATTCAGGAACACAAGAATTGGTTTATACTAACAATTCAAACGATACCTTAAAAAAGGTTTTTTACCATTTGTATTTTAATGCTTTTCAACCGGGAAGCGAGATGGATGCTCGTTTAACATCTATTTCTGATCCTGATAAACGTATGGTAAAATCGTTTAAAGGTCCAGACGGAAAAGAAAAAAGACAAAGTAAAATATCAGAATTAAAACCGAACGAAATTGGTTTTTTAAAGGTTGATGAATTAAAACAAAACGGCACACTTTTAAAAACAAAAGTTGTAGGAACTATTTTAGAGGTTGAATTAGCAAAACCTTTATTGCCTAAAGAGAAAACAAATTTTAGCATGAAGTTTAACGGGCAAGTACCTGTTATGGTGCGTCGTGCAGGCCGAAATTCCGATGAAGGCGTGGCATTGTCAATGACGCAGTGGTATCCAAAAATGGCAGAATTCGATTTTGAAGGTTGGCACGCCGATCCGTACATTGGTCGTGAGTTTCACGGCGTTTGGGGAAATTTCGATGTAAAGTTAACTTTAGATAAGAAATACACGGTTGGTGCATCGGGCTACTTACAAAACAAGAATGAAATTGGTCATGGATACGAGGATCAAGGCGTAAAAGTAGATGTTCCTAAAAAACAAAAAACATTAACATGGCATTTTATCGCACCAAATGTACACGATTTTGCGTGGGGTGCCGATCCAGATTTTATCCACGATAAAGTTATGGGACCGAACAATGTAGAATTGCATTTCTTCTATAAAAACGATGCTTCCATCAAAGAAAATTGGAAAAAATTGCAGCCAGAAACGGTGAAGTTGTTAGAATTCTTCAACAAAAATATTGGTGAATATCCGTACAAACAATATTCTGTTATTCAGGGTGGCGACGGCGGTATGGAATACGCTATGTGTACTTTAATTACAGGAAAACGCAGTCTGCCGAGTTTAATCGGAGTTACAGCTCACGAGTTGGCGCACATGTGGTTTCAGCACTTACTGGCTACAAACGAAAGTAAACACGGTTGGATGGACGAAGGTTTCACGTCGTTTATTTCAGATTTTGCCGTGAATCAAATCATGGATAAAAAGATTCAGG
>CAMLFV010000215.1 GCA_946479395.1 uncultured Flavobacterium sp.
AGGTGTGAGCTTTCGATAGCTAGATTATTGAAAGTATTTATCATTTCAAAATCCATTTCTGGTGTAGAAAAAGTAAGCAATACTCCAACACCATCAAAATCTGCAAATCTACGTCCAAAATGAAGACCATTCATATCTTTATATAATTGAAACAGCACGTAAATTCAATTTAAGCCGTAACACAGTAATTGCGTGGAAAAAAGAGAGTAAATTTTAATAATTCTGCAATGGTATAAAAAAAGAAAAGCACCTGTCAATGAAGACAGATGCTTTTCTATAACCAAAAAAAACACTTATGAGCTACAAATATATAAATTATTTTTGAAGTTCAAAATTTTAAAAGAAATAATTTGAGTTTTTTATGATTTTTTTATTTCTTATGAATCAATCGCGTTAGCTTAATTGATAAATCAGTAAAGATCATTTTGGCGTTTCCGTTGCGTTCTATATGATAAGTTGCGTCTTCAATTTCCTGATAAATCTCTAAAATATTGTGTTCGTTTACAAAAGGGGCAAAATTCTTCAGTTTAAAATTTTCAACCTTTGGTTCCATATAAACCAATTCGGCAGTGCTGTAATTCAATAATAAAGCCTGGCGGAACAATTCCATACAGTGATTTAAAAAAAGCTTTTGCTTTTCACGACCAATTGCCGAAATTTCATCACTCCACTTAATTAAATCGGTTACAACACGTGCGTTTTTATTGGCACGAAACGCCGCACGAACCCAAGTTACAAACCATTCATCAAACGGATATTCGTTTGTAATATTATAACGCAATTTTAATGCTTTGTTATAATTTCCCTGAGCTTGTTTAGCTATGCTGTAAGCATCAACCTCATCGCAACTTTCCTTTTCAATCAATCCCTGAACAATTTCCTGTTCGTTTAAGGCATTAAAATGTAAAATCTGGCAACGTGAAAGTATAGTTTGCAAAATCGCTTTTTCGTCTTCGGCAATCAATATAAAAACAGTTTTATCGGTCGGTTCTTCCAATAGCTTCAAAAGCTTGTTTGCGGCTTCGGTATTCATCTTTTCTGCCATCCAGATAATCATTACCTTATAACCGCCTTCAAACGGCTTTAAAATAAGTTTTTTAAGGATGTTTGCTGCCTCGTGAACCGAAATGTTTCCCTGCTTTTTCTGAATTCCTATCGCTTCATACCAGTCGTTTACAGATCCATACGGAGTTTCCTTTAAAAAATCGATCCAAGAACTCATAAAATCATCACTTACAGGATTCGATTTAATGCTGTCTGTAGTAGCCACTGGATACACAAAATGCAGATCGGGATGTTGCAAATGATCGAACTTTAAATTGCAGGCAGCAGATCCGCCTTCGTTTTCACTGCCTTTATTGTTGCAGATAATGTATTGGGCATACGCCAGCGCCATAGACAACGTACCGCTTCCTTCCGGACCAATAAACAATTGGGCATGCGGAATTCTGCCTTTCTGAACGCTGTTTACCAAATGGTTTTTTAAGTGGTTTTGACCTACGATATCTGAAAATTTCATACTGCAAAAATAGCTTTTTTAAACGTGGATTTGCTAACAAATATAAATGTAATTTATTTTTATGAAACCTTGTAATTCTGTATAAACAAACAAAATACAAAATTGTATATTTGCGCTTTACAAACAATTCAACTACATAAAAAAGCAATGAAAACAATAAACGATTTTAATTTTAGTAACAAAAAAGCCATTATTCGCGTAGATTTTAACGTGCCTTTAAACGAGCAGTTTCAGGTAACCGATGATAACCGCATTGTGGCTGCAAAACCAACAATTGATAAAATTGTGAACGATGGCGGTGTGGCAATATTAATGTCGCATTTGGGCAGACCAAAAAACGGACCGGAAGATAAATTTTCTTTAAAGCACATTGTATCTAAAGTAGCGGAGGTTTTGGGCAGAAAAGTAACTTTTGTAAACGATTCTGTTGGTGCTGATGTTGAAAAAGTAGTTGCCAATGCAAAAGCTGGCGATGTAATTTTATTGGAAAACTTGCGTTTTTATAAAGAAGAAGAAGCGGGTGACGAAGCTTTTGCAGAGAAATTGTCGAAATTAGGCGATGTGTATGTAAACGATGCTTTTGGAACAGCGCACCGTGCACATGCTTCAACCACAATTGTTGCGAAATTTTTCCCAAACGATAAATGTTTTGGATCGTTATTAGCTAAAGAAATCGAGAGTATTGATAAAGTGTTGAATTCAACCGATAAACCTGTAACGGCGGTTTTAGGTGGATCAAAAGTATCGTCTAAAATCACGATTATCGAAAATATTTTAGATAAGGTAGATCACATGATTATCGGTGGCGGAATGATGTTTACCTTCATAAAAGCACAAGGCGGAAAGATTGGTAGTTCTCTTGTTGAAGACGATAAAATGGAATTGGCTTTAGAGATTTTAGAAAAAGCAAAAGCTAAGAATGTACAGATTCATATTCCGGTTGATGTAGTTGCTGCCGATGCGTTTTCTAACGATGCAAATACGCAGATTGTACCTGCTAACGATATTCCTGACGGATGGCAAGGGTTAGATGTTGGTCCAAAAACATTAGAGCAGTTCAACAAAGTAATCATGGATTCTAAAATCATCTTGTGGAACGGACCTTTAGGCGTTTTTGAAATGGAAAAATTTGCCGCAGGAACCATTACATTAGGTAATTTTATTGCCGATGCAACCGAAGCAGGAACCTTTTCGTTAGTTGGTGGCGGAGACTCTGTAGCAGCCGTAAAACAGTTTGGTTTAGACGATAAAGTAAGCTACGTTTCAACCGGTGGTGGTGCAATGTTAGAAATGCTTGAAGGACAAACGTTACCTGGTATTGCTGCGATTTTAGATTAATCTGAATATATCATAAACCAAAAAATCGACTTTAAAAATCGATTTTTTGGTTTGCTTAAAAAAGAAAAAGCAAGTCGTTACAACTTGCTTTAGCAGATAGAAAACACCCCTCTCGTTACGTTAATAATTAACTTTTATTATTTAATGCAGTACTAAATTACATACTGTTTTTGTGAATTGCGTAACGAAAAGGTTATTAGAACTTTAATAATTTAGGTGTTTTGTTTTTATTGATTTTGAAGATTAAAACTTAAGCATATGTCTTTTATCTTTCGTCTATGTTCTTTCATATGTATAAATGTTATACTTTCTGTTTTCTGTAAGCGTAATAAAATACAACGGGCAGAATAGAGAATGATAAAATTAAACACACAATTAGTCCGCCTACAATCATAATTGCCAATGGTTTTTGTATTTCAGACCCCATTCCGGTTGATAATGCTGCGGGTAGTAATCCCATGGATCCCATCAAAGCAATCATGACAACTGGTCGAATTCTGCTTTTAACTCCGTTTGAAATAGCCTCTTTCAATTTCATTTTGTGTTTTAGATTATCGGTTATAACACCTATCAAAACAATACCGTCGATCGTTGCCACACCAAACAGAATAATGAAACCGATACCTGCCGATATTCCGAAAACAGTTCCCGTAAGCCAAAGCGAAATAAATCCACCAATAAATGCAAAAGGCAATGTTAACGATGCAATGGCGGTATCTTTCATGTTGCCGAAATTGGTATAAAGTAGCAGTAAAATTAATACTAACGAAACCGGAACAACCAATGCCAGCTGTTTGGTAGCACGTTCTTTACTCTCAAATTCACCAGCCCATTCGGTATAATTTTCTTTAGGCAGTTTTACTTCTTTAGCAACAACCTGCTTGGCTTCTGCAATGGTGCTGCCTAAATCTCGACCTTCGATACTAAAACCGATCCCTATGTAACGACTGTTGCCTTCACGGTAAATAAATGCCGGGCCGGTTTTATAGTCAATGGTAGCAATTTCTTGTAATGGAATGTTGTGCCCATTGCTTGTAGGAATCAAAATGTTTGCGATTTTTTCGGGCGAATCTCTGTAAGCTTCCTGAAAACGTAGAATTACATCGAACTTACGGTCGCCTTCATAAAACTTGGTAGCAGCCTGTCCGCCAATCGTCATTTCAATCACAGCCTGAACATCGGCGGTTTGAATGCCGTATCGAGCCATTTTAGAGTCGTGCAGTTGAATACGCAATTCAGGCAGACCAATATTTTTATAAACATTGATATCGGTAACGCCGTGTACTTTTGAAATTGACGTCGCAACTTTATTCGCATATTTTTCGAGATCGTACAAATCATCGCCAAA
>CAMLFV010000216.1 GCA_946479395.1 uncultured Flavobacterium sp.
TCTAACGCACCAGTAGGCTCATCTGCCAACAACACTTTAGGATCCGATGCCAATGCGCGCGCAATTGCTACACGCTGTTTTTGTCCGCCCGAAAGTTCATTAGGTAAATGTTTTGCCCAATTTGCCAAACCTACTTTTTCAAGATAATGCATTGATCGTTCCATACGTTCTTTACGCGCCATACCTTGGTAATACAAAGGCAACGCTACATTATCTAACGCAGATTTGTAATTGATAAGGTTGAACGATTGAAATACAAAACCCAGAAATTTGTTGCGGTATTGCGATGCAATGGTTTCATTCAGATTTTTAATAGGAACATTATCCAGTGTGTACGAGCCTTGATCGGCTTCGTCTAAAATTCCGATAATGTTTAAAAGAGTAGATTTTCCCGAACCAGAACTTCCCATAATGGAAACAAATTCGCCTTCTTTAACATTGAAATTAATTCCTTTGAGAACATGCAGTGCATTTTTTCCCATTTGATATGATTTGTGAAGGTCTTTTATTTCGATCATTATCTTGAGTTTTTGAAGTGATACAAGTGTTGTTTAGCAAGTAAGTATTACTTTTTATAGAAATGTTACAGATAAAAGATATTTTTTTCTAAGCTTTAAATATTCAGGAGCAATAAAATATTTTGTAGTAATAAAGCCTCCATACATTTGTAAAGAGGCTGTTGTTTTATTATTCTACGAGCAAGATGCTCGCTCAAACAGGGAGTTTTTTCATAGATTATCACCTAATACTTTAAAAAATCATTAAAAACAAAATATATTAGTAATATTGTAGCCAATAACAAAGCAATTAAAATCACATAATTTATTTTTGAAATACCTTTCTTTAACATTAAAACATTTAAGTAAACAAAAAAAATAATATTTATTATAAAGAAGGCTTTACATAGGGTTGATAAAAAAACAAATACAGGAAAAATTCGATATGAAAACTCATAATAAATAGAAATTACACCCCAAACCAACAAATAGCTTATTGCTAAAAAGAAAATAATGCAAATTTACTTTTTTAAATCCTGCTTCATAATTTCATATTTTATTTGTTTATTAAAATTAACCTTTCGCCTATCTGTTAGGGTAAGCCGTACGTAATTGCACAAGGAAAATGTTCGTGCCCGTTGGAAATATAAAAACCTTATAAAGTTTGATTTATTTTTCCAATTCCTTAAAATAAGCCACAACCTTTTCTGCTTTACTTTTACCAACCAGTTTCACAATTTCTTCTTTGGGAGTTTCGCCTAAACGTTTTATAGATTTAAACTGAATCATTAATTTTTCCATAGTTTTTGGTCCGATACCCGGAATGGTCGTCAAACCGCTATCAATCGCATTTTTACTGCGTTGATTTCTATGAAAGGTAATTCCAAAACGATGTGCTTCGTTTCGTAAATGCTGAATGATTTTTAAAGTTTCAGACTTTTTATCTAAATACAACGGAACGCTATCACCCGGATAAAACAATTCTTCTAAACGTTTTGCAATGCCGATAATGGCAATTTTTCCTCGCAAGCCTAAAATATCCAGACTTTTTAAAGCAGCACCCAGCTGACCTTTACCTCCATCGATAATAATTAAATCGGGCAAAGGTTCACCTTCGTCCAACAAACGTCGGTAACGACGAAACACGACTTCTTCCATCGACGCGAAATCATTCGGTCCTTCAACGGTTTTAATATTAAAATGACGGTAATCTTTTTTGCTTGGCTTTCCATCTTTAAAAACCACGCAAGCCGCCACAGGATTTGTTCCCTGAATGTTCGAGTTGTCGAAACACTCAATATGGCGCGGTTCTTTATTTAAACGCAGATCCGTTTTCATTTGTGCCATAATTCGGTTGGTATGCCTGTCGGGATCTACAATTTTTATCTGTTTTAACTGATCTAAACGGTAATAACGAGCGTTGCGTTCACTTAATTCCAACAACTGCTTTTTATCGCCTAATTTTGGAACAGTAACCGATATTTTCTCGCCCAGATCAACTTCAAACGGAACAATAACTTCTTTTGTCAGCAGTCTAAAACGCTCACGAATTTCAACAATTCCCAAAACCAGCAATTCATCATCGGTTTCATTCAAACGTTTTTTTAATTCCAACGTATGCGATCTTACAACGGCACCGTGCGCTATTTGTAGAAAATTGATGTATGCCATGGTTTCGTCTGATACAATAGAAAAAACATCCACATTGGTAATTTTTGGATTTACAATGGTAGATTTCGCCTGATAATTCTCTAAAATCTGCATTTTTTCTTTAACCGCCTGTGCTTCTTCAAACTTCATTTCAGATGCATATTGCAACATCAACTGCTTAAATTCTTTCAGATTTTCCTTAAAATTTCCTTTTAATAGCTGACGGATATGTTGAATTTTACGCAGGTATTCTTCTTCGGTTTCATGTGCTTCGCAAGGTCCCAAGCAATTCCCAATATGATATTCCAAACAAACCTTATATTTTTCGTTTTTTATGTTCTGAACGCTTAAATCGTAATTGCAGTTTCGCAGCGGATACAATTCCCGAATCAAATCTAACAACGTATGCAAGGTTCTACCGCTGGTGTACGGACCAAAATATTCAGATCCGTCTTTAATAAAATTTCTAGTAGAGAAAACTCTTGGAAAACGCTCATTTTTAATGCAGATCCACGGATACGTTTTATCATCGCGCAATAAAATGTTGTAACGCGGCTGCAGGTTTTTAATCAAGTTGTTTTCCAGCAACAGCGCATCGGTCTCGGTTTTAACAACAATATGCTTTATCGTTACAATTTTTCGAACCAAAACATTTAAACGCGCATTGTCGTGCGTTTTGTTAAAGTACGATGCTACCCGCTTTTTTAAATTCTTTGCCTTACCTACATACAGCAACTTTTGATCTTTATCAAAATACTGATAAACACCGGGTAATTGGGGTAATGTTTGTAGTTGTAAAGAAATATCGGAATTTGTTGTCATAGCGGCATTGGGTTGCACAACAAATTTACATTAAGTTTTTGTAATTGTTAACGATTAAAAAAGTATCTTTAAGTTATGATTTTCATAAAATTTAATAAATGCACTTTACTACACGTAATTTTGAAATTTTAGGCAAATCGGTTATACCGGGCGAAACAAAAACCATTGAATTAAAAATTGCAACACTACATACAATGACGGAATTAAAGGTTCCGATTATTGTTTCACGATCTGTTTACGACGGACCAACCGTGTTACTTACCGCAGGTTTGCATGGCGATGAACTAACGGGAATTGAAATTTTACGGCAGATAATTCGCCGCGGAATTAATTATCCAAAATGCGGAACTATAATTTGCGTGCCGTTGGTGAATGTGTTTGGTTTTGTAAATCAATCGCGAGATTTTCCTGATGGCAGAGATTTAAACCGAGTCTTCCCAGGTTCACAATCGGGTTCTTTGGCAAGCCGTTTTGCGTACCGAATTATGCAGGATATTGTGCCGTTGGTTGATTATATTATCGATTTTCATGCCGGTGGTCGCGGTCGATTTAATGTGCCTCAAATTCGTATCGAACCAAATAACGAAGAATTAGATGCGTTGGCAGAAGCTTTTTCTACCCATTTTATTCTGTATTCAAACAATATCGAAGGATCTTTCCGTGCTGCTTGCGATAAATTAGGCAAGAAATATTTGTTGTACGAAGGCGGAAAAGCTCTGGATATCAACAACGACGTTATTGAAGAAGGTCTTCAGGGAACCATTCGCTTTTTGGACAAATTGCAAATGCTCAACAATAATTTCAGCATAAAAGAACCTACTAAAGAAATGGTTTGTATTGAAAATTCTACATGGGTTCGCGCTCAGTATTCTGGTTTGCTGCATAATTTTGTACGTCCGGGAACTTTTGTAAAAACAGGTATGGAATTGGGTAAAATTACCGATCCGTATGGTTTGGTAGAAGAGCCCATTTTAGCACCTAACGATGGATATATAATTTGCAAAAACCAAGCTGCCATTGTGTTTCAAGGTGATGCCGTTTATCATATTTCAACCAAATTAAAAAATGACCAAGAAAGAATTACGCAAGAAATATAAAGAATTACGGAACAATTTAAGTTTTGATGAGATAGAAGATTTAAGTCTGGAAATTGCCAATCAATCCTTAAAACTGCCTATTTGGAATTTTGAAAACTACCATATTTT
>CAMLFV010000217.1 GCA_946479395.1 uncultured Flavobacterium sp.
CAATATACTAATTATTAGTGTTTTGAGCAACTTTTTTATAATGCACTACGGGTTCTATGTTAATGAATAACAAACGTGTTTGCGTATTAGTTGGTTTCGTATTATCTTTGCATCTTCATTTACTAACAACTATATGAACAAATTATTGATTGTAGGAACAGTTGCTTATGATGCAATTGAAACGCCTTTTGGTAAAACCGATAAAATTCTTGGTGGAGCCGCAACATATATAGGTTTATCGGCATCGCATTTTAATGTAAAATCGGCAATTGTTTCTGTAGTTGGAAACGATTTTTCTCAAGAATATTTAGATTTATTATCAAGCAGAAATATCGATATTTCGGGAATCGAAATCGTAAAAGAAGGCAAAACTTTTTTCTGGAGCGGTTTGTATCATAACGATTTAAATTCGCGCGACACGTTGGATACGCAGTTAAACGTTTTGGCAGATTTTAACCCGATTGTTCCTGAAGATTTTAAAGACTCTGATGTTATTATGTTAGGGAATTTACATCCTAATATTCAGATCGGGGTTTTAGATCAATTAACATCGAAACCAAAATTGGTTGTTTTAGATACCATGAATTTTTGGATGGATTGTGCTTTAGAAGAATTAAAACAGGTTTTAAAACGTGTAGATGTTCTTACCATTAACGATGAAGAAGCGCGCCAGCTTTCTGGTGAATATTCATTGGTTAAAGCAGCAGAAATCATTCATACCATGGGACCAAAATTCGTGGTGATTAAAAAAGGAGAACATGGCGCGTTACTTTTTAACAACGACCAAGTGTTTTTTGCACCGGCGTTACCTTTAAAAGAAGTTTTTGATCCAACGGGAGCAGGTGATACGTTTGCCGGAGGTTTTTCGGGTTATTTGGCACAGCAAGGCAATGTTTCGTTCCATAATATGAAGAACGCCATTATTCACGGATCCAATCTGGCATCGTTCTGTGTGGAGAAATTCGGAACGCAGCGCATGGAAAGTTTAGAAAAAGAAGAAGTAAACGCACGTTTACAACAGTTTAAAATGTTAACACAGTTCGATATAGAACTAGCACAATAAAAACAGAAAGCCCAAATTGCGGGCTTTTTTTGGTTTAACTACAACACAACAACATATAACAATGAGCGACGCTATAAAACACGAATGTGGTATTGCACTTTTACGATTAAAAAAACCGTTGTCTTTTTATAAAGAAAAATACGGTTCAAGTTTTTATGCCATTCAAAAAATGTACCTGTTACTTGAAAAGCAGCACAACCGCGGACAGGACGGGGCAGGTTTGGCAAGCATTAAATTAGATATGGAACCAGGCGAGCGTTACATAAGCCGAGTTCGATCTAACAAAACATCTCCAATTCAAGACATCTTTTCGCAAGTTAACGGAAGAATCAATCAGGAATTAGAAGAAAACCCAGAATGGATGAACGATGTTGATGCACAGAAAAAACACATTCCTTATTTGGGCGAAGTGTTTTTGGGGCACGTACGTTACGGAACTTTCGGAAAAAATAACATAGAAAGCGTACATCCGTTTTTACGTCAAAACAACTGGATGCACCGTAACCTTATCGTTGCCGGAAACTTCAACTTAACCAACGTTAAAGAGTTGTTTGCAGATTTGGTTCGATTAGGACAGCATCCAAAAGAAATGGCTGATACCGTTACGGTAATGGAAAAAATTGGTCATTTTTTAGATGATGAAGTAGAAGATTTGTACTTTGAATTACGCGATAAAGAAGGTTTGTCTAAAAAAGAAGCGTCGCCGGTAATTGGCGAGCGTTTAGATATCGCACGTATTTTGCGCAGAGCATCTAAAAACTGGGACGGTGGTTTTGCAATGGCAGGTATGTTGGGTCATGGCGATGCATTTGTATTGCGCGATCCGGCAGGAATTCGTCCGGCGTTTTATTACGAAGACGAAGAAATTGTTGTGGTAGCATCAGAACGTCCGGTGATTCAAACTGCATTTAATGTTCCTTTCAACGAAATTAAAGAGTTAGATCCTGGACATGCCATCATCATTAAAAAAGACGGGCAGGTTTCTTTTGAAGAAATTTTAGAACCGTTAGAAAGAAAAGCGTGTTCGTTTGAACGTATTTATTTTTCAAGAGGAAACGATGCATCAATCTACCAAGAACGCAAAATGTTAGGTAGAACCATGATGCCTATGATTTTGAAGGAATTGAATAACGATGTTGAAAATGCCGTATTCTCTTACATTCCTAACACAGCCGAAGTTTCTTATTTTGGAATGGTTGAAGGCGCGCAAGAATTTTTAAATCAACAGAAAACTGAACGTATTCTGGCTTTAAAAGATCAATTGACACCGGAAAAATTACAGGAAATTCTTTCTAAAACCATTCGATCAGAAAAAATTACCATTAAAGATGCCAAACTGCGTACGTTTATTACAGACGACAGCAACCGCGACGATATGGTAGAACATGTGTACGATGTTACGTATGGTGTAGTAAAACCAACCGATACGTTGATTGTTATTGATGACAGTATTGTGCGTGGAACTACCTTGAAAAAATCAATCGTAAAAATGTTAGATCGATTAAATCCTAAAAAGATTATTGTAGTTTCATCGGCTCCGCAAATTCGTTACCCTGATTGTTACGGTATCGATATGGCTAAAATGGATGCATTAATTGCTTTTAACGCTACGCTAGAATTGTTGAAAGATCGCAATATGTATCATATTATTGATGAAGTTTATGCGAAATGTAAAACACAAGAACATTTGCCAGATGCTGAAGTAACAAACTTTGTTAAGGAAATTTATGCGCCGTTTACCGATGAAGAAATTTCTGATAAAATTTCTGAAATGTTGCATCCAGATACCGTAAAAGCCGATTTAAAAATCATGTTTCAAACGGTAGAAAACTTGCATGTTTCTTGTCCTGATAACTTGGGCGACTGGTATTTTACCGGAAATTACCCAACAGCAGGCGGAAACCGAGTAGTAAACCGCGCGTTTATGAACTTTGTAGAAGGTAACGACGCAAGAGCGTATTAAGATTATAAAAGTTAAATATATAGAAAAGCATCAAGTAAAAATCTTGATGCTTTTTTGTTTACCTCAAAAATTAATCGGTTTACCTTCGTTCTAACAAAAATTTCTATGATTTTAAACTTTGGCACGGCAATTGGAATTCACTAATCAAACAACAAGTTTAAAATAGTAAAAATTAGAAATCATGAGAACAATAATTACACTAGCAGTATTAGCTTTAGGATTAAGCGGATTTGCACAGCAACGCCAAATGGTAAGAACCGATAACAGATACCAAGAAAACCGTTACAGCCAACAGTATAACAACAGATACGGAAACTATAGCTTTTCTCGTTTAGATTTATCAAACCGTCAAGAACGTATGTTGGTTGATATTTTAAAAGATAAACAAAATGAAGAGCGTTACATTATTAGAAAATACAGAAACCCAGAGCAAAAACTACGTATGCTAGACCGTGAGTACGATCGTAAAATTCAAAACCTGTTAAGCAGATCTCAATACGATAAATGGAGCCGAATTTACGCATACCAATACGAAGCTTATGGAAACAAACGCTGGTCATAATATAACTATCAATTTTTTAATTTGAAATCCCGATACTGATAAGATTAGTAATCGGGATTTTTTTGTTTGATATGTGTGTATGATATTATTTATTATATTTAGCTTACGTCAGTTCGAGTGTTTTTTGTGTAATGAAATGAAGCAAAAAATGTATCGAGAACTTTAATTCATAAAACTTCTCGATACAATTTTCCTCCGATTCTCTACGGAAAATCACTCGAAGTGACGAAAAGTAAGCAAAACTTAATCGAATTTACGTTGTTTATTAAAAATATTTCAATGATCAAAAAAATATTACTCACTATTTTTATCGTTACATTATCATTTGGGTGTTTTCAAATTTATTCTTGGCTTTTTGTTTCTAATATAAATTCAGATAATTCTACTTCTTTTATAGGAACATATCAATTAGAAAAAATTTCTCGACCTGAAAAAATTCTATTACTTAAACGGAATAAATTAAAGGCAGCTTTTTTTAATGATGAGAGAAAAAGAGTTTTGTATTTGAAAGAAGATTTTAAACAGCGATTTGTTCTTTACACAGAAAAGAAGGGTGTAGT
>CAMLFV010000218.1 GCA_946479395.1 uncultured Flavobacterium sp.
GTACAGCATGGTATCTAACTTAAAAGTGGGCGAAATTTCTGCCACTACACAAGTTCCAGACGGCACGAATATTCAATACAAAATTATTCAGGTAACAAACAAAATTCCAGAACACGCTGCCGATTTTTCTAATGATTACATGCAAATTCGCAGTGTGGCTTTAAGAACAAAACAAAACGAAGCCGTTGCAAAATGGATTGCAGACACAGTAAATGATACTTTTATACAGATTAACGACGAATACCAAAACTGCAAATTTAAAAGTAACTGGTTAAAAAAATAAAACATTAAAAAGCTCTTCAATTGAAGGGCTTTTTGCTTATTTATCAGTTTTATGGATATAAATATATCTAAATAATAAAAAAAAGATTGTTTTTTAAACTATTCACAACGCACTTTCTTAATTTATTGAATTTAAAAAGCCGAAATAGAATAATTATAAATAATAATTCCTTTATTTCAACATTTTATTAAAAATTTTTAAATATGAATTCCTTTTTGTAATTTTGCACCAATCTTTAAAAAAGTTAAAATAACTAAATACAATTAAGCACAAGGCAGTATCGGTTTTTTAGTATCTGTCTTAAATATTCAAAATAAAATTATGAACTTATATCAGGATTACCTAAACGAAATCGAAGAAAGAAAAAGTCAAGGGCTTCATCCAAAACCTATTGACGGCGCTGAATTATTAAGCGAAATTATTGCACAAATTAAAGATGTAAACAACGTTGAAAGAGAAAACTCTTTAAAAATGTTTATTTACAACACCTTACCAGGAACAACACCTGCAGCAAGTGCAAAAGCGCAATTCTTAAAAGAAATTATTTTAGGTCAAGAAATAGTTGCTGAAATTACTCCAACTTATGCATTTGAGTTATTATCTCACATGAAAGGGGGACCATCTATTAAAGTATTGTTAGATTTAGCATTGGGTAACAATGTTGAAATTGCAACACAAGCTGCCGAAGTTTTAAAAACACAGGTTTTCTTATATGATGCAGATACAGCTCGCTTAGCCGATGCTTTTAAAGCAGGTAATACTATTGCAAAAGATATTTTAGAAAGCTATGCAAAAGCAGAATTCTTCACAAAATTACCCGAAGTTCCAGAAGAAATTAAAGTAGTTACTTACATCGCTGCAGAAGGTGATATTTCTACCGATTTACTTTCGCCAGGTAACCAGGCACACTCACGATCTGACCGTGAATTACACGGACAGTGTATGATTACACCACAAGCGCAAAAAGAAATTGAAGAAATGAAAGCCCAACACCCTGATGCCAGTGTAATGTTAATTGCGGAAAAAGGTACAATGGGTGTAGGTTCATCTCGTATGTCTGGGGTAAACAACGTAGCATTATGGACAGGTAAACAGGCATCACCTTACGTTCCTTTTGTAAATATTGCACCAATTGTTGCAGGTACAAACGGCATCTCTCCTATCTTTTTAACTACTGTTGATGTTACAGGTGGTATTGGTATCGACTTAAAAAACTGGGTAAAGAAAACCGATAAAAACGGTAATGTTGTTCGTAACGAAAACGGCGATGTAGCATTAGAACAAGCCTATTCTGTAGCAACAGGTACCGTTTTAACAATCAATACAAAAACCAAGAAATTATATAACGGAGATCAAGAATTAATCGATATTTCTAAAGCTTTAACTCCGCAAAAAATGGAATTTATTAAAGCAGGTGGATCTTACGCTATTGTTTTTGGTAAAAAAATACAAACATTTGCAGCAGAAACATTAGGCATACAAGCGCCAACAGTTTTTGCACCTGCAAAAGAAATTACTAAAGAAGGTGTTGGTTTAACAGCTGTTGAAAAAATCTTCAACAAAAATGCGGTTGGCGTTACTCCGGGTAAAGTTTTACACGCAGGATCAGACGTTCGTGTAAAAGTTAACATTGTAGGTTCGCAAGATACTACTGGTTTAATGACGGCACAAGAGTTGGAAGCAATGGCTGCAACGGTAATTTCTCCAATTGTAGATGGCGCATATCAATCAGGTTGTCACACTGCTTCTGTTTGGGATAAAAAAGCACAAGCAAACATTCCTAAGTTAATGAAATTTATGAATGATTTTGGTGTAATCACCGCTCGTGACCCTAAAGGCGAGTATCATTCAATGACCGACGTTATCCACAAGGTATTAAATGACATTACTATTGATGAATGGGCTATCATTATTGGTGGCGATTCACACACACGTATGTCTAAAGGTGTAGCTTTTGGTGCCGATTCAGGAACTGTAGCTTTAGCTTTAGCAACTGGTGAAGCTTCTATGCCAATTCCAGAATCTGTAAAAGTAACATTCAAAGGTGAGATGAAACCTCATATGGATTTCCGTGATGTGGTTCATGCTACACAATTACAAATGTTACAACAGTTTGATGGTGAAAACGTATTCCAAGGTCGTATTATCGAGGTGCACATCGGAACTTTATTAGCAGACCAAGCGTTTACATTCACTGACTGGACTGCAGAGATGAAAGCAAAAGCATCGATCTGTATTTCTCAAGACGAAACGTTAATCGAATCGTTAGAAATTGCTAAATCTCGTATCCAAATCATGATTGATAAAGGTATGGATAATGCAAACCAAGTATTACAAGGCTTAATCAATAAAGCGAATAAACGTATCCAAGAAATTCGTTCCGGTGAAAAACCAGCGTTACAACCAGATGCTAACGCTAAATATTACGCGGAGGTAGTTATTGATTTAGATGTTATTGATGAACCAATGATTGCTGACCCAGACGTGAACAATGCTGATGTTTCTAAACGTTATACGCACGATGTAATCCGCGAATTGTCTTACTACGGTAACGATAAAAAAGTAGATTTAGGATTCGTAGGATCTTGTATGGTACATAAAGACGATTTAAAAATCGTTTCTCAAATGTTACGTAATGTTGAAAAACAACAAGGGGAAGTTAAATTCAATGCACCATTAGTTGTGGCTGCTCCAACATACAATATCATCGATGAATTAAAAGCAGAAGGTGATTGGGAATACTTACAAAAATATTCAGGATTCGAATTTTCTGATGCATTACCAAAACAAACAGCTCGTACAGAGTACGAAAATGTAATGTATTTAGAGCGTCCGGGTTGTAACCTTTGTATGGGTAACCAAGAAAAAGCAGAAAAAGGTGATACAGTTTTAGCTACTTCAACACGTTTATTCCAAGGACGTGTAGTAGAAGATAGAGCTGACAAAAAAGGAGAATCTCTATTAGCTTCAACACCAGTTGTTGTATTATCTGCAATCTTAGGTCGTATCCCAACTATCGAAGAATATAAACATGCAGTAGAAGGAATCAACTTAACAAAATTTAAACCAGTTTCAACTAAATTATAACAGTTGAATCTATCCATATTCAAGCGAGGCAATCTTAGGGTTGTCTCGCTTTTTTTTGGGGGCGGCTGCTAAAGCACCGGGCTATACGCTCATAGTCCTCGGTTGTTTTTTTGTTTCACAAAAACAACCTGCGAGCTAACCGCTACTATCCCTGCCGCAAAAGTAAAACCATAGTTAATTAATAGCAAAAACTACAGTAATAAAGTAAGTACTTTATTAGAATCATTTTAAATTACTCTTTCTTAACCTATATTAAAAGTAATCATTAAAAAAATCAGTAAATTGTATAATGTTTTTTGTTGAACTAAAAATGAAATAAATAAAACAGTATTATGGCTTTTGATATTGATATGATTAGAAAAGTGTATGAAACCATGCCTGCTCGCGTTGATAAAGCGCGTGAATTGGTGGGACGTCCGCTAACACTTTCAGAAAAAATTTTATACGCACATTTATGGGAAGGTACACCTACCACTAAATTTCAACGTGCAAAAGATTACGTAGATTTTGCCCCGGATCGTGTAGCTTGTCAAGATGCAACAGCGCAAATGGCACTTTTACAGTTCATGCACGCCGGTAAAGAAAAAGTAGCTGTACCAACAACGGTACACTGCGATCACTTGATTCTTGCCAAAGTTGGCGCCGAAAAAGATTTGGCAGTTGCCAACACACAATCTAAAGAAGTTTTCGATTTTCTTTCATCTGTTTCCAATAAATACGGCATCGGCTTCTGGAAACCCGGCGCCGGTATCATCCACC
>CAMLFV010000219.1 GCA_946479395.1 uncultured Flavobacterium sp.
AAAACGGCGGTATTTCAGTACCATTAACTCTATTTATTTAGGGCGAACAAACGATTGAATTGCTGTTAATGCGGCACGAATACTGCGACCTGTATGCAATACATCATCAATAAAAACCACATTTTTATCTTCAACCAAAAAATCAATCTGTGTTTTGTTTGCCTCTAAAGGTTTATCGTTTCTGCGGAAATCGTCTCTGAAAAAAGTGATATCTAAAAAGCCTAAATCAACTGATGGAATACCGTATTCGTTTTTCAAAATAGTTGAAATACGCTCTGCCAAAAATTTGCCACGCGGCTGAATACCTATTAATACCGTGTTAGAAAAATCGTTGTGTTTTTCTATTAACTGGCACGCTAAACGATGTAAGATGATATCAACTTCTTTGGAAGTTAATAGTATTTTTGAACTCATAGCGAAGTGTTGTTTGGCTGTAAAATTACTATTTTATAATTATTTTAGCTATTATTTGATTGGATTTTTCAGGATTGATTCCATAAAAAAATCTAACTTTTTTTAAAGTTAGATTTTTAAATTATTATTTGTCATCATCGTCATCTTCCTCGTCGTCGTCAAAATCGTCATCATCCTCATCGTCGAAATCGTCATCATCAAAATCATCATCTTCGTCTTCGCTTTCATCATCAGAATCATCTTCGTCGTCATCATCAGCTTTCTTTTTCTTTTCAGACTTCTTTTTTGATGCTTTTTTAGATTTTTGATCGTCTTCGTCTTCGTCAATATCCAAATCCTTTACATTGATCGAATCAACCGAAGAAATATCTTCTTCATCAAAATTCTCAATTCTGTCTTGCAACTTGGTACTTACTTTTACTAAATAAATAGTATCGTCGGTTCTTACTTCAACAGCTTCAATAAGTTCACCTTTAGCATTGGTAAATTGGATAACGTCGGCATCATCATATCCGTCGGGAAATCTTTCGACTAACAAGCTTAAAATTTCGTTTGTTAATTTTGCGTAATCAACAATTATTCTCTTCATTATTGTGGTAGTTATTGTGTTTCAAAAATACAATAGCTGTGTTGTATTATGCAAATTATTTGAAACTTTTTTTGTTAATTTTTTATTGCCCTAAAATATAGGCGAATACCAACGGCGCAACAATAGTAGCATCAGATTCGATCATAAATTTAGGTGTATCGATGTCTAATTTACCCCAAGTAATTTTCTCGTTTGGAACCGCCCCAGAGTAAGATCCGTAAGATGTTGTTGAATCAGAAATCTGACAGAAATATGACCAAAAAGGTACATCTTCCCACTCTAAATCCTGATACATCATTGGAACAACACAAATTGGGAAATCACCAGAAATACCACCAGCAATTTGGAAGAAACCAACACCTTTTCCTGAAGAATTTGCACGATACCACTCTGTTAAATAAATCATGTATTCGATACCCGATTTTACTGTTGAAGCTTTTAAATTTCCTTTAATTACGTTTGCTGCAAAGATGTTTCCTGTTGTAGAATCTTCCCACCCTGGGCAAACAATCGGCAGATTTTTCTTTGCTGCCTCAACAATCCAAGAATCTTTAGGGTCAATCTCATAATATTGTTCCAACACACCTGAATTTACTACCTGATATAAAAATTCGTGCGGCAAATAACGTTCACCTTTAGCTTCGGCAGCATGCCAAACATCTTCTAAATGTTGCTGTAAACGGCGGAATGCTTCTTCTTCCGGAATACATGTATCTGTTACACGGTTAAAATGTGTGTCTAACAATTCACGTTCTTGTTCCGGAGTTAAATCTCTCCAATTCGGAATTCTTTTGTAGTGCGAATGTGCCACCAAGTTCATTACATCTTCTTCTAAATTGGCACCTGTACAAGAAATAATATGTACTTTATCCTGACGGATCATTTCTGCCAACGAAACACCTAATTCTGCAGTTGACATTGCGCCACCTAACGAAATAAGCATTTTACCGCCTTCTAATAAATGTTGTTCGTAACCTTTTGCGGCATCAACTAAAGCTGCTGCGTTGAAATGACGGTAATTATGTTCGATAAATTGCGAAATTGGTCCTTTCATAATTCTATTATTTTTCTTTATTATTTGTTTGTTTATTATTTGAATATCCTAATATTTTTAAAACATCGTCTGCGGTTTGCTGTTCCGAGAAAACTTCGGTTGCCAGAATTCCGTTTTCGTCACGATCAATCAAAATATGTTTTGGCTGCGGAATTAAACAGTGATGAATACCACCTTGTCCGCCAATTGTTTCCTGATATGCACCCGTATTAAAGAAACCTATATACAATGGCTTTTCTTTGTTGAATTTAGGCAGATAAATAGCATTCCAGTTTTGTTCAGAATTGTAGTAATCATCAGAATCACAAGTTAATCCACCTAAAAGAACGCGCTCGTAAGATTCGTTCCAACGGTTTACAGCCAACATAATAAATCGTTTATTAATTGCCCAAGTATCCGGCAACGTGGTAATGAAAGATGAATCAATCATATTCCATTTTTCACGATCGTTCTGTTGTTTTTGATACAATACTTTATAGATTGCTCCACCCGATTCACCTACCGTAAACGATCCAAATTCTGTAAAAATATTCGGCATATCAACATCAGCTTCCTCACACGCCATTTTGATCTGATTAACGATTTCATCAACCATATACGCATAATCGTAATCAAAATTCAACGAGTTTTTAATTGGGAAACCTCCACCAATATTTAAACCGGTTAATGTTGGGCATTCTTTTTTAAGGCTTGTATAAACTTTTAAACATTTACCCAATTCGTTCCAATAATACGCCGTATCGCGAATTCCGGTATTAATAAAGAAATGCAGCATTTTAAGTTCAACGTTGGTGTTTTCGGCAACAGTTTTTCTGTAAAAAGGCAGAATGTTTTTGTAGCCGATACCCAAACGCGAGGTGTAAAATTCGAATTTTGGTTCTTCTTCTGATGCAATACGGATTCCGATTTGGAATTTTCCTTTAATACGATCTTGTAACAAATCCAATTCTTCGTAATTATCAATAATCGGAATGGTATTTTTATGTCCGCCGTTAATTAAACGTGCAATATTTTCTACATATTGATCGCGCTTAAATCCGTTACAGATTACAATGGTTTTTTTATTTATTTTACCGTTCGCCAGCAAATTCTCTACAATATTAATATCAAAAGCCGACGATGTTTCCACATGGATATCGTTCTTAAAAGCTTCGTTCATAACATATTCAAAATGCGAACTTTTAGTACAATAGCAATAGTAATAATTGCCTTCGTACTTATGTTTTTCCATTGCTTGTCTAAACCAGCCTTTTGCCTTGTTTATATTGTTAGAAATTTGTGGAAGATAGGTAAATTTCAAAGGTGTTCCATATTGTTCTACCAATTTCATTAAATCGATATTATGGAACATTAAATTGTCTTTATTTAATGTAAACTCTTCTTGTGGAAAGTAAAATGTTTGGTTTATTAAGTCGAAATATTTTGTATTCATAAAAAATCTGCTTTAAAAAATTATTAATTAGTTAAGTGTATTTGATATAAATACGATTTTCAAACCCTTAGATTGGCAAAAGCAATCGATAATTTTTGATTGTAGATTTTACTTACAATTACAGCCTTTAAAGGTTTATTTAAAGTAACCAATAAACCCAACTGTTTTACAACCCGACTGATTTTTTTAACCAACGGATTTAAAACATTATTTACAGGAAGGTTATAACTTTTGTTCACTTACAAAATTTAGTAACGTTAATAGTAAATTAATTGTACAAATAATCGTTAAAAGCTTCAGTAATCAACTCACTCTCAACAACTTCATTAATAACACCCTTACCAATACCGTTTAACAAGGTAAACTGCACAATACCGTTTACATTCTTTTTATCGTGTATTAGTAAATGGGTACAAATTTCAATATCATTTTCGGTAAAAACAATACTTTCAAACATCAAATTTAAAGTTTCTTTTATTTCTAAATATGAATTTTTTGTTAACAAGTCTTTTTTGTACGAAATAAAAGCTTCTAAAATCATGCCTATGGCAATTGCTTCACCATGTAATAAAGGTTGAATTCCCTTACCTGAATGACTATA